>DATCJQ010000222.1:0-10830 GCA_036562745.1 Flavihumibacter sp. | reverse complement strand
TGGCCGCATGGTTGCCATTATAAGCAATCTGTTGGGCTGCCTGGATGATTTCAGCAGCTTTGACCGTATAGTTGTTTAAATTCATATCTGATTTTCCGGGTTTATACAATACTCTGCAAATCATAGTCCAAAGCCCGATTTACCAGCAATTCTGGCAGTTTTCACCCAAAACATCTGTCGTCTTAACCGCTTTCGATCAAAAAGCCTGATTTTTTTTCAGACTCAACATATGGCATTCGCAGTTTTAACGTTTACCAGTTCCCGGTTTTATTATTTTGCTCAAAATTTCCAATAACCAGATATGAAACGATTTCTCCTCAGTTCAATAGCGCTCTGTACAGTTTTGGTGCAAAGCAGTTTCTCCCAAGCATTAAAAAATAACCAGGTGGATATTCCGGCCATAACCAGCGGACTGGAAAAATACGCGAAAGAGCTGGGCAACGATTTTGTGGTCATTGTTCACAAAGATGGTAAGGATGTTTATCGCCGTGAATTTGGGGAGATGAAAGCCAATACCCAGGAACCGATCGGAGCCGCCAGCCAGTGGCTCACCGCGGCGCTTGCCCTCAGTTACGTGGAGGATGGAAAACTATCGCTGGACGATAAGCTGGGTGATGCCATTCCGATTTTCCAAAGCTACAGCAAGGGCTATATCACCCTGCGGATGTGCCTCAACCATACCACCGGAATCGAGTCGGATCCCCCTGTTTTCCGTACGGCATTGAAGAAGAAAAAATTCCCCAGCCTGGAAGAAGAAGTGGTTTCCTTTGCCAAGGACCGTAACCTGAAAGCCAGACAGGGCACACAGTTTTACTATAGTAATGTAGGACCCAATATCGCCGGACGCATGATTGAGCTGGCCACCAAAAAACCGTTTGACCGTGCCATGCGCGATCGCCTCGGTAAACTGCTGGGATGGCGCCGCACCAATTTCATGAGCGATGGCATGTACGCGGAAAATCCATTCAGCGGAGCCAAATCATCCGCCGAGGACTATATGAAATTCCTGGTGATGTTATTGAATAACGGGAAATACGGCGACAAACAGGTGCTGAGCGAAGCCAGCGTAAACGAATTGATGAAAAAGCAAACCGGCTCAGCCAGCATTGCTTACACCTCGCCGATTTCGCAGGGTAATGATTATGGGTTCGGCTGCTGGATTCAGGAAAAAGACGCCAATGGAAACGGCACACTGGTAAACTGTCCGGGTGTAAACGGAACCTGGCCCTGGATCAACCGCTCGAAAGGATATGCAGCCATTGTCTTCACTAAATCGGATTTGCCCGATCAGAAACGGATGGTATTCGAAGAAATCCGCGAGCTGATTGAGCAAAACATCAACTAATCGAAAACGCTGACCTAAGCAGTCGGCGTTTTTTTTATCGTCTTGTTTAATCCTTGTTCATCATCTTGAACATTGTTTTCATAGCCATCGTCCCCTTCGTTCCCTTTGTTCCCATCGTCCCCCTCGTTCCCTTTGTCCCCTTTGTTCCCCTACTCTGCCTTCACCAGCACCATTTTCGTCCGGTCGCCCTGGTACATTTTTTCATAAAAGGCCCGCAATTCGGGATAAGCTTTTGCAGGAAAACGTCCCTTCGATAACTCGAGCCGGCGCGTGTACACCAGCGTATTGCCCTCTATTACGGCGGAGGCTTTGTATATGCCGAAAGGAGTTTCTAGATTGATTTCTTTCAATCCCCGTTCGATGGTATAGCCATCGGGAATGGTTATGCGAACTGTGTCCGTTTCGGTTTTTTCTTCCCGCAAAATGATATCATACTGCCTGCTGGTATCTTCCGAAATTTTATGATCCCATCTGTTTAAGACATTGGGAATGATAAACAGGCGCTTTCCCGTGAATTGTGCATAGTGATCGGCACGGATAGACAGATTTTCTTCGATCTGAGGAATCATTCCGGGTTCTTCGCGATAACTGAAATTTGTTACGGTAAACTGTGGCAGATCGATGCGTCCCTGCAGATAGCGTTTCTTTTCCTCATCGGAGAAGCGGTGGATGAAGTCGTGCACAGCATCGCCCGGCATGGCTGAATAACGGTTATAGGCCTGGAAAATCAGTTGTCCATCCTTGTTCAATTCTCCCTTTATGGTGGAGACATAGCTGTTTTCTTTCTTGCTATAAGTGGGAGTACGAGCCAGCACCCCGCCGTCCTCGGTTATAAGCAGGGTGTAGCGGTTCCCGGAAAAGCTGCCCATATAGCCCGGAGCCTGGGTTTGACTGACGCATTCGAGCCAGATGGTATCCTTTTGTAACGGCACCGCACAAACGACGTGGTTAAAATAGAATGCCGGAAAATCAACAGGAATATCTCTTTCATCCGAACCGGCTCGTATCAGTGCATAATAGGACTTAATACCGGCCTCCTTGAGCAGGGCCACCATATAATTGGAAAGCGCCTTACAATCGCCATAACCCTTGGTGGCGACATAGGATGCCGGGAAGGGCTTCCACCCTCCGATTCCAAGCTGGATTCCCACATAATGGGTTTTGGATTGCATATAGCGATACAGCTTTTCCACTTTTTCACGATCGGAGGAACAGCCGGCAACAATCTCAGCCACTTTTTGCTTTTCAAAATCGGGAAGCTGATCCTGTCCCTCGATTAACTGGGCCATGAATTTTCCATATTCTATCCAGGTGGACATATCCCCTTTAAAATTCCCCAACTTAAAGGTGGAAGCACCCAGTGCCACATACGGAGCCACCTCGTGAATCGGTGGCGCACCGTATTCGGAAGGAATGGCGGGAAGATTTTTCACCGCCCAGGTTTCGGTTTTTCTTTTGCCACTGGTTCCTTTAACCGACTGATCCGGGTAGTTGAACAATTTGGTTCGATAGCTATAGTCAGGATCCGAAATGATGGTAAAAATGCTTTGTTCAACCGCCAGATTACGGCCCATTACCGGTGCCCAGTTCGGAAGAAACATGGTCTGGGTATTCACGGTCTCAGAAATATATTCCACCGTATAGGGATATTCCTTGTATTCAAAAGAATGGTATTTCCGGCGGCCATCCATCACCATTTGCCCGGCACCGTACAGTGGAAAATCCTCCACCTCGTTTTTTTTGAGACTGCGGATCTTTTTTCCCGCAGCATTGTAAAGATGCCCTTCCATACGTTCGATGGAAGAGAATTTATCGTAGATGTCGGTCCAGAATGCATACCTGGCGCCCGCTTCATTCAGCACTGTTAGTACGATATGTTCACGGTATCGGGTCTTGCCTTCCGACTGAATATCCAGTACCACTTCCTGCTTACGAACCACTGCATTGGCATACTTAAGCAGATTCCCGGGAATGGTAAACGAAGGATACTCGGCCAACAGCGCCGGTGCAACAGACAGGCTTAGGGCCAACCAGTAAAGGATAGCGAACTTCTTCATTTATTGAGCCTTTTTGAGTACAATCTGTTCTGCCTGTTTGTTGATCACAAAACCGAAGAATTCTCTGAGAGATTCATACTCCTCCGGCTGGAATTGGGTTTTTGCCAGCACCACTCGGGTTCTTAACTGTATTCTGTCGGCCTCTTTGGAAATAAGATATTCGAAATAGCCCTCTCCTTCGTTAAAACCAACCTTTGCCGACTTGGGAATTTCATCGACTACATAACCTTCCGGAATTTCCATATTCAGCAAATAGGTTTCATCAATCCGATAGGGCATCTCCACAGGGTAACTTCTGGATGCTGACTGAAACGGATTCTCTTTAATAAATGGTTCGATCACCGGATCCAGGTACAACAAATCGTCTTCTTCGTTTTTGATAGAATATTCGTACGACAGTTTAACGGGCATATCCAATTTTCCAAGGGAATCAATGTTCACATTCTCCAATTCGAATTCCGAACCCAGCCATTCTTTAATTGATTTAGCGATGGCATCCTTCCCTTTCTGTCTGGCGATTCCACGATAACGGGTAGATTCATAATAACCAAGGGTCGACTGAATCGAACCGGAAGCCCCCCTGGGAGTGGCAATTACGGTAGCGAGCGTGGTCTTTTTTTCCAATAATGAATCAGGCGATAAACTGATCGGAAGCGGATTATCCATCAACACCCTGGCATGACCGTTATAACAACGAATCGGCAGATGTCCAAAACCAAGGTCCTGCTCAGTGGCGTCCAGCATGTAGTCATTCTCACCAATGAGTGCAGCACAAACCACATAATTGAACCTATCGATCAGCGGGTAGAATTCGTGGGTATAGCCTCTGTCCCTCGTACTAAGGATAACCGGATAGGCTTCGATTCCATTTCTTTTAAGGGTAGCAATGAGCAGAAGATTAATATCGGCCACCGATCCGGTTTTGGTCTTAACTACATTACGGAGATTTCCCGATGTGTAGATACCTCCCTTGCCGTTCCAATTGAAATTATCGCGTATATAATTGTAAATGATTTTCGCTTTGTCCTCCGGATTGCCTGCAGCAGCCAGTTTGGGTTTTAACTCGTCATCGAGCAGGTTATCGGCCTTACGAATGGCATCACCAAATGACTCATCCTTCATAAGGTTTTCATACACTTTTGGCCAGTTTTCCATCACCATGGTGGGTACCTGATGGGGGAAACGTATCGTCGACAGCTGGAACTCGATCTTACTACGATAGTTTTCGAGGGTAGTGATGAATTTCTCCTTTTTAAGCGAGGGTACATTTTTCATCACCCAGCGGTTTTGTTTGGCCATAGCATTCAACACAACATCATCCATGGCAGATGCACTTGAGCCAGTGCGACTTACTTTAATGCGATAAGTCCGGGCAACCTCCGTTGATTTATTGACATGATAGGGCTGAAATCCCTGAGATAAAAATACATATTCATAATATTCAGGTATCTCTACCTCATATTCACTCCAGAGGGTGGGATAGGCCGACTGGAAAGTCCAGTCACGAAACTGGAAAATATAGTCCGAGCGCAGCAGGTAACTAAGTTCGAATATGGATCCCTCCCTTAATGCGGGCATGGAAAACTTTTTATCCGTGCGATACTTACTTACTCTTTCAGTAAAGACCTCGTTATTATCCAGCTTGGTCTCCACCACTTTACCATTTTCAAGATTATACGTAACGCCGGTAAAGCGTCGGATTTCCTCTTTCAGATCATTGGTGGCAGAAGAAAACAGGGGGATATGAAACTTGCCGGCATCAACACCATTTTTATCGGCAATGTAAACACGAATCTTCCGTTCAAATTCATAACCGAAGCCGCCGCTGTTGGACGGAACAATTCTCGAATATCCAATATCCCCAATAATAACGGCATGGGCACCAGAATCCCAGTCGGGGATTTTCTGTTTAAAATCAGAAACGTCTACTTTACCAAATTTGAAGGGAGCTTTGTCTTGTGCAGATGCGGTACTAACTAACGACAGTATGGAAAGGGTCATCCATAGGAATGCAAAAAAGCGAAACATAGAATAGGTTTAGGGCTGCAATAAAAATAAATTCAATGGAACATCAAAGAGTAGCAACGAAAAAACTAACGCGTTTATTATGAGCCTGATCGTTGTGATTCATCACTAAGTACATCCATCCAGATAAGAATAACAGGTTACACTTAGTGCTCATACTCTATTGTTTAGCTAACCTACCGGTCTATCGCACCGGTTTCAAATTCCGGAGGCTTTTGCCGGAACTCCGCAGCATTGATTTTTCCGAATTTAAAAGGTGGGTTATCTTGTGCCCCGGCAGAACAGATAAAACAGACAAATAGCACTATAAGGATAAGGGTTGGTTTTTTGAATCTGGCACAAGGGTTGAGGTCGAAAAAAAGCAGAAAAACATTGTGATTATTCAAAATATAACAACGAAAATCAAACAGGTTTCGGCTGAACTCGGATTCAGCTATTGCGGCATCGCAAAAAGCAAACGGCTGGATGAAGATGCACGCAGACTGGAAGCCTGGCTTAGTCGTGGTTATAACGGCTCCATGGCCTATATGAATAACTATTTCGACCTCCGGATTGACCCGTCCAAACTTGTTCCGGGTGCCAAATCGGTGATTACACTCTTAATGAATTATTATCCGTCGGAAAAGCAGCCTGCCCATCATCCGAAGATATCCAAGTATGCCTACGGCAAAGATTATCACCTCGTGATAAGACAACGCCTGAACGAATTGCTGGAAAGAATCAGGGAGATAGCCGGGCCGGTGGAAGGCCGCGGATTTGTAGACTCCGCTCCGGTGCTGGAACGGGCATGGGCAAGGGAAACCGGATTGGGATGGATCGGCAAAAATGGGAATCTTCTTACCAGGAACTCCGGATCTTTCTTTTTTATTGCCACCCTGATTACCGACCTCGAGTTCGACCACTACGATGATCCCTATGCGAAAGATTATTGCGGTACCTGTCGCAAATGCATTGATGCCTGTCCGACCGATGCCATCGAACCCGATCGCGTAGTGAATGGAAGCAAATGCATTTCCTATTTCACGATAGAACTGAAGGATGCCCTGATTCCCGAAGAACAAAAGGGAAAATTTCAAAACTGGTTATTCGGATGTGATATCTGCCAGGATGTATGTCCGTGGAATCGCTTCTCCTCTCCCACGCAGGAAAAAGAATTCAGTCCATTACCGGGATTATTCGATCTGGATGCTGCGGAATGGGAGGCCATGGGTGAGGAAAAATTCAGGGTTTTGTTTCGCGATTCGCCTATCAAGCGAACCAAATACAAAGGAATAATGCGTAATCTGCATTTCATAGAAGAAGAGGAGCCATAAGAGCTCCTCTTCTTCTATTTTGAATTATTGAAGACGATTCTGGCGTTCAGTCCGAAACTCAACAGGCGCTTGTCGCCCGGTGTTTTGTCGATATTTCTGAGTTGATAACTGGCATAGGGACCAACGGACAGATTCCATTGTGGAGTCGGGAATACGAGGTATTGGAAACTGGTTTGAAGATTGGTTTGCCATTTGTTCACCAGGCTGTTATCCTTGTAATAGGCACCGGCCAGTGAGTTGTAGTGCAATGCATCGGTACTGATCAGGTACCCCAGCACCACTCCATTGTTCCAGGAAAGGCGATTGCGATTATCGAGTACCCAGCCCAGCTCAAGAGGAAGTTGCGCATAATGGTATGCGTTATAATAAGCACGGCCATTATTTCCCACACCTACATAAGCTTCGGTACCTGCCACCGATTGTAAACGGAAATTGGCATTGGCTGTATTCTGATCGATTTTCTGTCCTACTTCAATGCGACTGGAAGAATAGGCATATTGAAGACCGGTATTAAAATTCAAACGGCGACTGATGGGGCGACTGATACCAATACCCACCTGGAACGCCGGACCCGCCTTCACGCTGGAGGGTGTCGGCTCGGGCGCCGCATTGGGAACAGGGGGACCAGCTATCAGGCTGCCAGTGGTAAAGGTTTCACTCGGAGTTTGGTAACTGGTGGCCAGACCTTCGCGAAGTGATCCGGTTCCTCCGCCTGCCAGCATTCCCAGATGCCAGCCATCCTTTTGTTTTTCTTTTATTGTGGGAATATTATCCAGCAGAGAAGCATCCAGTTTGGTATCACCTTGCTCAGCGCCGGCAAAGCTGATTTCAGCGGTTGGCGGTTTATGGAGAGCGAGGGTTGAAAATTTGCTGTTCAGCACCGGCTCTTCGATTTCACCGTCCACCTCCACACCGGCCTTCGGATCCTGGATTTGGCCGGCATGCGTATGGTCGTTGTTATTTTTCGCTATATATCCGGAGGAAGCGGAGAGGCGACCGGAGCCCCTTTGAACCGGTTGTTCTCTCTGGTTTGAAATGGGCTGATCCTTAACAGCATTCAATTTTTTGTCGGTTGCGGGTTGGGTAGCTAAAGGGCTGGTTGCCGCCCTGGCTGCTGCAGATTGGCCTGCTGCTGAGTTTGCTTTCGCGGGGTTTGCTTCCGCAGGGTTAGACGCTGCGGGATTAACAGCTGCAGGATGAGCTGCCGCAGGGTTAGTTGATGCCGGGTTAACATTCGCCGAGGCGGCGCCTGTTGATTCGGGGTTGCTTTCCAGGGTATTCAGATTTTTTTCGGCCATTTGTTGCCCGGAGCCGTTTTCGTTCATGATAGTGGGACCTATAAACCACAGAGCCAGTCCACCGGCTATCATGGCCGCGGCCAACCAAATCCAGGCGAAGCCCCGTTTCCGGTCCTTTTCCTGAATCTGCGCAGCTACCCGTTCCCACAATTCGGGGGAAGGTTGGATGCGAAGTTCATTGGCCTTTCGCTGAAAGGATTTTTCAAAATCACGATCGCGCATATAGTGATGATTTAATTGATTCAGATTCTTTTTGAAGCCAGGTAATAAGCAGATTCCGGGCCCGCGCATACTGGGAACGCGAGGTTCCTTCGTGTATTCCGAGCATGGCACTGATTTCCACATGCGTATATCCTTCAATCGCATGCAGGTTAAAAATCGTCTGGTAGCCGGGAGGCAATTGCCTTACCAGATCGGCCAGTTGTTTTGCATCCAGACTCACCTCAGGATTGTCATCAGATACCGGATGCAGGTAACCGGGCTGTTCCGTACTGAAAGAAAGATCGTACTGGTAACGGCTGTTTTTCTTCAAATAATTGATAGACGTGGTAACCATAATCCGGCGTATCCAGGCACCCAGATCCCCCTCTCCACGAAACTGTGCCAGATAATGGAACACTTTAACAAATCCTTCCTGCAATACATCCTCAGCATCGCTCATGGACTTAGTGTACCGGTAACAGACCCCCAACATCTGGGCAGCATACTGCTCGTACAGTGCTTTTTGCGCTGCAGGCTTCCCCTTAAGGCAGTCTTTCACCAGTTGGTGTTCATTGACCATAGTCTTACAATAAAGTTGACAAGGTAGTTTCCTTCGCCGTTGCACCGCTGTTAAAACTATTTAGTGGCGGAGAAGGCCATACAACCCGTCGGGGCGGCACCAGATGATCCCTTTTTGAGATAATAGACCGCAAGATATTGAAAACCAAACAATAAGGGCTATCGGTAGACCGATAGCCCTTTCCTGTTTTTATAATTGTAAACACTTAGCAAGTTGGCCAACAATTACACGAACGGTAGCAGCCACTTGATAAATTTCCGCCTAAGATACAGGTACAGACACCTGTGTATCGTCCCACTCGAAGATCAGATTCCCGTCACTGATCCGGATAGTGAAGCTTTCCACCGTTCCCGAAGTCTTGCCCACAGGCGCGGTTACTTTCAGCACATCTTTGTCCTTGTGCTTCTCATATTCGTAGGCACCCCACTGCTTCAACTGACTGTTCAGAATGATGGTCCACTCGTTGGCTTCGGGTATTACAAAGAGGGTGTAAGTACCCGCTTTTACCGGTTGTCCGCCCAAACTGCCATCTTTCTTGAATGTAATTTCAGTGGCTTCGTCCGCACCAGCTCTCCATACTTTACCATAGGGAACCAGTCCGCCGAATATATCCCGACCTTTTTTAGCAGGTCTTCCGTAGGTTACGCTTACGTTGTCGGAATTTACTGTTTCATGAGGACTTTTCCGATTCTGTGAACATGCAGGAAGCACAAAACTGAGAGCCACCAGGGCCAGTAATAAGGATCTCATATTATTTGTTTTTCTAAAATTAAGGATTCGATTCCACAAGCGATTTTAAATTTCCCAGGCTTTCTTCCATAACAGGTCCCATTTGGCCGTCATACACAATGCTGCCCAGCTTCTCCCAGGGATACCATTTCACTTTAATATCGAAATACCATTGCACCGTAGTGGTTCCTTCCCTGATCTCAAATAGTGCGTAATTACTCGTAAACCCGCGATTATCGGTTGTCCACACCGCACTGATCAGGCTATCCGAAACCGCCAGATTTTTCACTTCAATCCGGCGCGAACTATCCTGGAACCAGCGATTCCATTTGTGCCAGTTGAGGGGGTCGGATATCAATGGTAAAACCTGCTCCTTATTTCTCTGGATATCCACCGCTCTTGACACCCTCACTTCCGAAGGAATCAGACTGGTGAACAGGGTCAACAACAGAAAAAAGAAAATTGCACTAATCCCAACTAACTTTAAAAGACGCATAATGCTTATTGAAATATCAACTGGAAAGGAATCCGGGCCTGGGCTTCACCCAAACCAGACTGAATATTTTTCCATTCCTCATACAAACGCAGTCCATCCTTTCCAATTTCACGTTCGAGAGTTTTCGAATATACATTTCTGTTATAACTGCCGGTCAGGCGCTGCAGCAGGTTTTGCTTTTCGGGAAATTCGCGCACCCGGTAGGTTTGCAGACTCGCCAATGCAGCTGCAGCGTTCATAGCCGTTTCTATACCGCCGACGCGATCCGCAAGTCCCAGCTTCACGGCCTGTTCGCCGGTCCAAATTCGTCCCTGTGCAATGCTGTCCACTGCACTAACTTCCAGTTTTCTTCCGGCAGCCACTCGTTTCAGGAAGGTATCATAGATGCTGTCCACGCCCGCCTGAAAATACTGTTTCTGAATGGGTGTCAGCGGCTCCACCAGCGACGGACTGTTGGCATGCGGACCAGTGCCCACCCCATCGAAGGTAACGCCGAGTTTATTTTTAAAAAAGCTTTGCATATTGGGAACGATGGAGAACACGCCGATAGATCCGGTGATGGTGTTGGGCAGTACAAAAAGGCTGTCGGCATTGCAGGCCATATAATAACCGCCGGAGGCCGCCACATCCCCCATGCTCACCACTACCGGTTTATCTTTTTTTGCCAGCTGGATTTCTCTCCACATATTTTCACTGGCCACGGCGCTGCCTCCACCCGAATTAATCCGGATTACAATGGCTTTGGTTTTGGGATCGAGGCGTGCTTTGCGGATATAAGAGCGGAAG
>DATCJQ010000208.1:0-14987 GCA_036562745.1 Flavihumibacter sp. | reverse complement strand
CTCGGCCCTGGTAACCACCACTCCGGGTTGCGCTTTCAGCATCTGGACCATCTGCTGCCACACTTCAGGCACAGAAATTTCAGTGTAGGTTTTACCGCCCAGCGAAAACATTTTACTGTCATGATTCATGATAACACCCGCGGCATCCAACCGGGTATGCAGATTATAAATCTGGATGCCGGAAGAATCGTACTTAGCAGAGACCCATTGGGTGGCAATTCCCACAAACTCGCCATCTGACTCAATGCGGTACTCGAATTTTTTGTTTTCCTGAGGAATAAAATTGGCTTCGGCATTGGGCTCTTCGTGTGCGATTTCCTCTTTTTCGCAACCCGTCATCATTACAGACAAGGCAATAACGGCAGCACTGAAAAATGCTTTCATACTTTTCTGGTTCATATCAAGCTTTAATTAAAATTTCGAAGGATAACACGCGAGAGGCAATACCTGCGGATCAGGCGCCGCTTATAGCCACTTATCTGCGCAATAAAATGAAAGAATGCAAAGAGGGGAACCAGTATGAACCGGGGACCCGCCACATGCATATCGCTGATCTTTGAAACCACTGCCAATGCAAGCGGATTCCTGGGAATACCCCGCAAGTCGGTTTTGTTGTCGGAAGCCAGTCCATAGAGAATACGCAGTGCGTTTTCAAAACCGGCAGACCCCGGTTCCATGATTGTAATAAAGGAAACCGGCCGATCGCTTTCATTGGAAAAACGGTGCCATTGCCGGGCTTGCACCACATATTTTTCACCAGGTTGCAAGTTGGCTTTGCGGCCTTCGAGCGTTATCGTCAGCACACCCTCCTGAACAATAAATGCTTCAGAAAAATGTTGGTGGTAATGCAGGGGTGTTCCGCCTCCGGGCATGAGTTTGACCTGCAGGGTGCTGATCCTGCCATTGGTTGCTTCCGCTGTTTCAATAAATATGACTTCATCCCGTATAACAGGATTTACAATAGTTTCAAACATGCTGCAATGCTAGAGCAACATGCAGTCGCAAAAAATCTAAATCGACATAGAATGGGGCACGACGATAAAGAAGTGATTTGGTCGACGTTTGCCGATCATGAACTTTCCCTGACCAGCGATTCAAAGGCTTGCAGGAAGGTGTCTAGTTGTCTGTCGGTTTCGCAATCTGTAATCAGACCATCACGATCAACTTTCGCACTAATGCCCGGTATCCTGATGGAAGTTTGTTCCGTGAAACGGGCCATTAGTGTTTGCAGGATGCGTTCCAACTCGCGCTGCCCCGCCTCCCCCTGCGCCGATGCCGTGATCAGGCCCACAGGTTTCGACTGAAACACAGTGGTGGATACGCACCATTCAAAGAGATTTTTTAAACCGGATGGAATGCTGAAAATATATTCCGGTGTACTTATCAATACGGCATCCGATTCCCGGATCTGTTGCCGGACCAACTTAACAGGTTCCGGTACTGCATCGGGTATTAGGTGGGGATCAAACGGAGGAAGAGTTTTGAGCGCAGGTGTTTTTATATGGTTACACCTCTCCGCTGAGGTTTTCATCGATACCAATATCCAGCGTCGTTTTCCCGGAGGATTTATCGGCGAATTCTTTCGGCGATACGCGGAATTGCTGCTGGAAACATTTTGAAAAATATGAGGGCGAATTAAATCCCGACAAATAAGCCACTTCCGTAACCGTATTGGAACCCGCCAGCAGCAGTCTGGCAGCGTGTTTGAGTTTAACCAGCTTGATTAATTCGTTGGGCACATATCCCGACAGGGATTTCAGCTTTTTATGAAGTGTAGAGCGACTCATTGCCAGCTCACGGCTCAGTTCCTCCACCGAAAACTGCGAATCCATGATTCTTTCCTCAATGATCTTCACCACCGATTCCATAAATTCCTTGTCCTGGCTATTGGTTGCCAGAACCGTCACCTCACTCTGAGGCTGCTCGGCATATTTACGACGAAGCTGTTCACGCGATTCGGTCAGATTTCGTGCCACAGCCACCAGGTGCTTCCATTTGAAGGGCTTCATGATAAATGCATCCGCGCCGGTTTCGATGCCCAGGATTTCAGCTTCCCGGCTACCCCTGGCCGTTAGCATTACAAACGGAATATGACTATAGGAAAGATCTGATTTCAGCTCCCGACAAAACTCCACTCCGTCCATCTCGGCCATCATCCAGTCGGATATGATCAGATCAACTTCCCCATCCTCCAGAATTTTCATTGCCTCCCTGCCGTTCGAGGCTGTTTCTGTATTATACCCCTCCGCATGAAAACGTTGTTTCAGAAAATCGCGGATGGCCAGATCATCTTCCACCAGCAACACGGTGGGCAAGCCAGGTCTGTTGGCAGTTTCCGGTTCCGAAATGTGCGACGACACAGTGGTTGACAAAGACGCTGCTCTGGCTTCGGACAAAGGCAGCTCCAACCGGAATATGGTTCGCACCCCTTCCTCACTTTTCACACTGATACGCGCTCCATGCTTTTCCGCCAGGGAGCTTGCCAGCGCGAGACCGATTCCCGATCCGCCAAGGTTATGGTATTCATGATTCCCCTTAGCCGTTGTAAAGAACTTCGTGAAAATATTGCGTATGTTTTCCTCGGGAATTCCAATACCATCGTCTTCCACACTGATGCATAAGAAATCCTGTGCAGCCGGCGCATGATGCTCTATTTGTACCGACATGGCTACCCGGCTGCGGGCAAATTTGAAGGCATTGATCAGCAGGTTACTCAAAATCTTATCCACCACTTCGGGATCCGCTTCCACCATCCGACTGCTGATACTGGTGCTTAACCGAAACTCTATATTTTTCTGATACTGAATGGCCGAGAACCGCGAATAAATGGCCTGCACGGCAGAAACGATTTCCATTTCTTCCTTCCTGATCTCATAGGCATCGCTCTCGATCCGGCGGAAATCCAGCAGCTGGTTTACGAGTCCCATCAATCGCTCGGCGTTTTCATCCATAACGGATAACTGTTCTCTCTCTTCTCCTTGCATGCTGTTGGACGCAAGCAATTTTTCAAGCGGTGCGATAATCAGCGACAGCGGCGTCCGGATTTCGTGGGCCATCACGGTGAAGAATTCAATCTTCCTTGCATAAAAAGCCTGCTCCTCTTTGTTCTTGAGCCGCTCCAGCCTGATCTGATTTTGACGGCGGATATAGGCAGCGGAATATCGGTAAATGCCATAAGACAGGGCAGCAGCCAGCAGCAGGTAAATAATATAAGCCAGCGTGGTTTTATAAAATGGCGGATGAATAACCAGGGTCAGGGTCGATTCGGGCATGTCCCAGGACCCCTCTGCGGCAGTGGCTTTAACGCGGAATACATACTGTCCGGGCGAAAGATTGGTATATGTTGCTTTCCGCTGCTCCTGCACATAGTTCCAATTCTGATCAAAACCGTCTAATTTATAAGCGTATTGAAGTTTCTCGGGAGTGGAAGAATTCAGTGCCGCGAACTCAATGCCGATCACGGTTTGGTCATGATCCAACTCGATTCGGCCCGTATAGTTTATCTGTTTTTGCAGCGGACTCTTCTCACCGGGCTGTACGGTTTTATTAAACAACTGAAAATTGGTGAAGGATACGGTGGGAAGCGATTCCTGCTGACTGATTCGTTCCGGATAAAAAGTGTTGAATCCTTTGATTCCTCCGGCCATCAGCATACCATCCGATGCTTTGTAAAAGGCCCTGTAATTGAATTGCTGGCTCTGCAGATTATCCTGCCGGGTGAAATGGCGAAGTTTCTCGGCAACAGGGTCTATACTGTAGATCCCGTTATTGGTGCTTGCCCAAATCAGTCCGGCATCGTCGCGCTGTACACCAAACACCACATTTGCAGGCAGACCAATTATCTGGCTATAGGCTTCCAGCTGGCGACTGCGGAAATTAAAGCGAAACAGGCCCGCCCCATCCGACCCGATCCAGAGGTTACCGTTATTATCGTCGCAGAGGGAAGTCAGTTTCGCATTCAGATTAAAGCGTACCCATTCGCCGGTCTTTTTGTGATATTTGAACAGTCCGTGATTATAGGTTGCCACCCAAATCGTTTTGCTGGCATCCTCGTACACATCGTATACAATGGTATTGTTTAGCCCTTCTTCGTCAATTCTGATAAACCGGTCTTTCTCCGGATCATATAAATTCAACCCCTTATCGGTTCCCACCCAGATTTTCTGTTCCCGGTCGCGGTAAATGGAAAATATATTATTGCTGTTCAGGCTATACTCGTCTGATGGCAGATGTCCGTACACTTTCACTCTCCCCGTGGCGGGATCCAATACATTCACCCCGCCCGCAAAAATTCCGATCCAGATACGCCCCTGATCATCCCTGGTCAGACTGTGAATATTATGATAACTCAGCGGCTGCTGTCCGGCCTTAAAGGGATATTGCTGAAATACTCCGGTGCGGGCATTGAAATAATGCAATCCGCCGTCCTCCGTACCCACCCAGAATCTCCCGGGTGCATCTTCCAGAAAACTGCTGACGGCCCGTCCCTTGAGCGTACCCGCATCGCCGGTGGGATAATAGAGATTAAACGCGGCTCCTTTCTCAGGAAAATAATTGACTCCGCCGAAGAATGTACCTACCCACAATGTACCTGCCCGATCGGGCGCAATGCAATAAACCGCATTATCACTGATACTAAAGGGGTCGTTGCTGTTATGACCAAAGCTTCTGGTTTCATCGGTGTTCAGATCCAGGATGCTCAACCCCTTTTCCGTACCGATATACACCAAACCCGCTGCATCCTGATAAATAGCCCGTACGATATTATCCTGTATCGCGCGACGACTGCCGTCCCTGCTGTATTTCACAAACCTGTTTTCACCAGGCAGATAGTGATACAGACCTCCGTTCATGGTTCCGGCCCAAATGGAGCCGTCCCTACCCCGGTAAAGGTTATTGATATAATTATTTTCCAACCCCATTTCACCCGCACTTATAACCCTGAACCTTTCCGTATCCTTCTCGTAGATATTGATACCACCGCCATAGGTGCCCACCCAGATATTCCCGTTTAGGTCAGCCGCAATCTTGGTTACATCATTCCGGCTGATGGAACCCTCACGACCATCCGCCACAAATTGTTCCAGCTGTCTGCTTTCAGGATGATATCGGAAGAGTCCGTTAAAACGGGTGGTAATCCAAACCCTGCCATCCGAATCCTTGTAAATATCGAATACGGTTTTTTCCTTCAGTGGTTCAAATTGCACAAACTGCTCCGTTTCCAGATTCAGTATAAAAAAACTGTTTTCGGTTCCGACCCAGAGATGGGTGGAATCGAAAACAGTTATGCAATGGATGAAATTATTTCCGATGCTGTTCGGAATTGCAGCATTATGCTGGAAGGTTTTGAATTGATAGCCATCGAAACGACTGAGTCCGTTTTTCGTGGCAAACCAGAGATACCCCTGGTGATCCTGTGCAATAGCCCGCACCGTGCTCGACGGGAGGCCATCGGCCACCGAATAGTTCCTGAACACAATCTGTTGTGCCCGGCCCGCGACCAAACAACCCACTAACAGGATACAGACAAAAAGCAGCCGTTTCATGCTTCAATTTACTTCTTTCCGGGCTTTGGCAATACCTGGTTATTCAGGGCCCAGTTATGCCATTGCTCCGAAAGTCGCGCTACCTGCTCCGGATACTGTGCCGACAAATCGTTCAGCTCAGAATCGTCTTTGCTCACATCATATAAACGCCAGGTGGTATCCTTAGCCAGTGACACCAGTTTCCAGTTGCCTTCGCGCACAAAACGTGCACCGAAATGCTCATTGTACAGGACTCTTTCCTGTGCAGCTTTGCTTCCCACCAGGGCAGGCAGCAGACTCACACCGGTAAACGGACGAATCTTGTTCCCATTATAGGTTTCCGGGTATTGGGCGCCCGCCAGATCCATAAACGTGGGCATGAAATCCATAACGTGCCCGATCTGGCTGGTAAATCCACCCTTGTTCCTGATACCGGCAGGCCAGTGAACGATCACCGGTGTGCGTACCCCACCTTCATAAGACTCTGCCTTGGCATAACGATAGGGCGTGTTCACCACATTGGCCCAACGTTCACCAATAGACGCAAAACTGGTTTGCGGACCGGGCAATACATCTTTGTCAACCGGATAATGAATCTTGCGCCCGTCGCGGGTTTCGGACGGACGGTCAAATCCCGGACCATAACGCATACAATCTTCGGGACTAGCACCATTATCGCTCAGGAATATGATGATAGTATTATCCAGCTCGCCGGTTTCCTTCAATGCATCAATGATGCGTCCGATTCCCTGGTCCATACGATCCACCATGGCTGCATGCACGGCCATGGCATGTGCATCCCATTCCTTATGGGGATTATCCTCCCACTTCAGTTCAGCACCGATACGGGGCGATAAGGGTGTGCGGGCGGAATCAATCAATCCCATTTTCACCATGCGCTTGTAGCGTGCTTCGCGAATGGCATCCCAGCCAACCTTATAAGTGTCTTCATATTTTTTGATATCTTCTGGTAATGCCTGCAGGGGCCAGTGTGGGGCCGTATGGGCAACATACAGGAAGAAAGGCTGATCTCTCTTGCTGAATTCGCGCACATAGCTGGCCGCAGAATCATTGATGGCATCTGTGTGGTAGTAGCCTTCCGGAACCGATTCAATGGGTGTTTCTCCGCTAACCAGACTGAAGGGATCGAAATAATCCACCACTCCGAAAATATTTCCGAAATGGCGTTCAAATCCGCGATTCACCGGATACTGGTCCACCGGCGAAAAATAAGGATGGGAAGCCTGATGGTTCAACCATTTCAGATGCTCCTCCCTAGTGGGCTGAACAATCGTGGTAGACACATGCCATTTGCCCGACATACCTGTGCTGTATCCGCTTTCCTTCAACACTTCGGCCAGGGTCACTACATCTTTTGAAAGAAAACCGCGATAGCCCGGTTCATTGCGATCGGTGGTCATTTCGCCTATTCCTGCCTGGTGGTTATATACACCGCTGAGCAGCGAGGCGCGGGTCGGACAACATCTCGACGTGTTGTAAAACTGAGTAAAGCGCACGCCATTGGCGGCCAGTTTATCGAGATTGGGAGTCTGAATTTCGCCCCCGTAGGCGCCGATATCCGAATAACCCAGATCATCGGCCAGAATAACTACGATATTCGGACGCTTGCCTGCATTTGCGCCGGATTTGGCCTGGTTACCAGAACAGGCAGCCAGCAATCCCATTGTCAGTATTCCGATACTGTTGAAGTACCATTTCTTTCTAATCATATGGTGCAATTGTTTAGTTCATTATGGATGCCAGCTTCTGCCGCATCTTTACGAGTTTGTTTTTTTGACGTGCTGCCAGATTGGTTTTCTCACCCGGATCTTTTTTCAGGTTGAACAGCTGCTCGCCTGGCTGCAATCCCGTTTCAATCTTTTTATTCCTTAACCAGTCGGGGGTGGCTTTCTGTTGCGGCGCAATATATTTCCACTTCCCTTTACGCAATCCATAACTGAAAGCCTCTTCCAGCATCCATTCCCTGCCCTTGCCTATATCTCCCAACAATACGGCCAGATGATTTTCACTATCGCGGGCCGCACCCGGAGGCACGGGCAACCCTACGAGTGCAGCAATCGTCGCATACAGATCAACGTGCGTAAACAAGGCATCTGATACGCCCGGCTTTACTTTCCCCGGCCAGTACACCAGCTGGGGTACCCGGGTACCGCCCTCGTAAGAACTGTATTTGCCGCCACGATAGATGCCAGCGGGACGGTGATCGCCGTTTTTTTCTTCGGCAAAATCGCCATAGCCGTCATCCAGGACGGGACCATTATCGCTGCTGAAAAATACCAGTGTATTGTCTGCAATACCCAGGGAGTCGAGCAGATCGATCACCTCTCCCACCATCCAGTCCATTTCGGTAATCACATCCCCACGGGCGCCAAGCCGGCTCGATCCTGCAAAACGCGCATTGGGTGCCCGCGGCACATGGATATTGGGAAAAGGATAATACAGGAAAAAAGGTTGGCGATGATTGGCGCTGATGAAGGATTTCACTTTCTCATTGAGCACTAGTGGAATATCCTCATCGACCCAACGTGCTTTTTTCCCACCGGTCATATAACCAATGCGACTGATCCCATTGATGATGGTATTACTGTGTTGGGTATCCGCCTTCTGCTTCAGCAGCCAGGGGTGCGAAAGTCCGGTTGGCTCATCACCCAAAGGGGTGGTATAACTAACCTGGATGGGGTCGGCGGGATCATGATTATACACTTTTCCGTTCTCTACATACACAGTGGGCGAACGATCGGTGGTAGCCGGAATGATAAAGGAATAGTCGAACCCGATTTCATTGGGTCCGGGTTTGATGGGCTGATTCCAGTTTATAACGCCATCGCCTATCCCAAGATGCCACTTCCCTATTACGGCTGTGGTATACCCACCGCCCTGCAATAAGAGCGGCAGGGTTTGGGTACCCGGACGCAAAAGAGCCGGGGCATCGCCGGGCAGGATGGCAGCATCATTGCGAAACGCATACCGACCGGTTAAGAGCGAAACCCGCGAAGGTGTGCAGGTGGCGGCAGGACTATGTGCATCCGTAAACCGCAACCCCTTTTCAGCCAACTGATCCAACCGCGGAGTTTGAACTAACGGAGATCCATATACGCCCACATCGCCGTAACCCAGATCATCCGCATACAGAATGATAATATTGGGCGCGGCAACCAGCTTTTTCTTTCCTTTCTGTACGATCTGAACAAAATCTTCATACCAAAGCGGATTGGGTGTATAGGAGCCGTCCGCGGCAGGAAGCAGACTCTTCATCGGAAAAATCGGATTGATAAACCAGGTCGGGGAATCAGGTCCCATTTTCGCCGGCGCCGACTGACTCAGATAGCCATAGGTAGCCAACACCACCCCGTATCGCCGGAAATAGCGATAATAGGTTTGCATAAAATGCGGCGGGAACCAGGGTCGGGATGCAAAAAAATCCTCCCATTCGGTCGCACTTACCCGTTGTGAATTGGCCTTACTGTACCATTCATAGGTTTTCATGGCGGGATCATATCCGTATTTGGCTGCGAAAGCCCTCCCCTTATCCGTATCACCCAGCGGGTCGGAAACATGCTGGTTATACAGGCGAAACAGGGAGTACTCCGGAACAATGATCGGCTTCTGCGGCATGATGGAGCGCGTATAGCGAAAAGCTTCCTCCATTTCCAGCGAATCACTGATATGAAGATGAATCGCAAGACCCTTTATCTGAGGATTTTGCTGTGCCAGCTCGATCAGTCCCCTTACGCCGGGACGGTTCTGTTCTTCTTTCAAAAACAACCTGGGCAGGGAACCCACATAAATATCCGGTCTTTTCAGTTTATTATTCTTCCGGTAATAGGGTTCCACCACTTCTGTCAGGAGGCGCCCGGTAAAACGCACCAGCGGTACAATGCCCGAACTGTTGGGTTCCATATCGGCTTCAAGCGTTTCAAGATTCGGTTCATTGCCGAGCTTGAACACCTGGATATAGGGACCCACCCGCTCCAGAATCCGTTTTGCCATACCGAAATATGCTTTTTCCTCCGGCGAGTCGGGCTCCGGGATGCGCAATTTATGCTTGCGAAAATCCCAGCGGAATCCGAAGGCCACTTTATAGCCTCTCCGCGAAGCCTCGATCAGTTTCTGCAAACCTGTTTCCGTTTCGGGATTCCTTTCTCCCCGTATATATTCGAATATATAGGGCGTGGTGCGAACCCACTCTACCGGCGTCTTCTGCAGATACTCAAAATCGATGATCTCCGGGTTATGGTTAAAGTTGGCGCCAATTTCCTGGGATTTCGCCCGCAAACCGGCTGCCAACAAGAGTATGGCCAATATGAATTTTCGCATGGTATTTATTTAATATCCTTAAAAAATTCCACAGCCCGTTCATGATCGGGACGAAGCTTGTCGTCCTCCCATTTTACCGGAATAATCGACGGCTTGCAGGTGTAGGGATATTTGGTTCCCATAATACCTCGCGGGTTAAAGAAGGTGGTGGACCACCAATTCCCCTCGAGATCCTGGAACACATTGTTATGACCTCCCTGCAGGATGGCCGGATAACGCGGGCCATAGGGTCCGCGGATACTGTCGGCCTCAGCCACCACCACATCATAACTGTAGAGTGAGTTCAGATCCTTCTTATCATTCCGCAAATAGGAATAGGAACCATCGGGCTTTTGTACCGACCATACCGTTTGCAGGAGATGGTATTTGTTATTGCGCTTAACCACATAAACACCTTCAATATAGGGTTCAGGATTATAGGGGGTTTCCTTGATCCGCTCGAAAGGAGCAGCAATATCGCTCAGATCATCCTTCATTTCGGTAATGAAATGATTGTGTCCGATGAGATAAACTTTCCCGTCATCATCCTCGAACAGACTCAGATCGATATTCGGGAAGATGGCTTTCTCCTTATTACCCGCTATATTCCGATACGGACCCTGAGGCAAACCCGATACACTCTCGAGCACGAAAGAGCCACCGCCTCCATTCATACAGGCAATCATCAGCCATTTTTTCTTGCTCCTGATATAGTGCAGCTCGGGCGCCCATACAGCGCGATAAAATGAGTCCAGCGGATCCTTGTTGGGCGACATATCCCCCGGCTTAAGCGGACGCCCATTGCGCTGCCACTCATCGGCATCCTTGTCAAAACTCCATACCAGACCCATCGACTCCCAGTTCTTCAGATCCTTCGAACGCCAGAGATAGAGTCCGTCGTTGTAATCCCAGCAATGGATCCTCGAAGAACTGAATTTTCGGTTAGGCGTAGCTGTTGTACCGGTGAGGTAGTAATAGCCATCCGGACCGGTCATCACATAGGTATCGCGCATCCAGGTATCGATAATGGGGCGGACGGCGGATGGTTGCGTGAGCAGGCTATCTCCCACCGGTGCTGCCGGATCGCTGAATTCGGGAACAGACTGTTTTTCAGTGTCCGGCGACGCACAGGAGAAAGAGATGGCGGCGGTGGCCAGCAGGGCCCCGACAATTCTGATTAGTTTCATAAAGTAGATTCGTTAATACCCTTCGTTTTGAATACAGGCCGGATTGGCGTCGATCTCAGACTGGGGAATCGGGAATAAAACATGTTTATCCGCAGCAGTCACCACGCCTCTTTCCCTTGCAAGGGAGATGAATTTCCCGTGGCGGATCAGATCTTCGCGACGCAATCCTTCCGAATAAAATTCCCAGGCTCTTTCGCGCAGAATCAGGTCACGCAGATTTTCTTTGGATCCCGCGTCGGACATTGATAGCGGTTCGATACCCGCACGCACACGCACCTGGTTGATAAGATCCAGGGCCTCCTGAGTGGGACCGTTGAGCTCGTTCAGGGCTTCGGCACGGGTCAGGAGGATATCGGCGTAACGAATCACGGGAACATCATTTCCGCTATGGTTGCCCACGGTATTGTTATCCCAGTATTTCAGACTGCGCACATTATCCGGAGTGGTCAATAGATCCACGTGTGCACCGGAGGTATTGATATAATGACGCAACAGGAGGATGGAACGGCGATCGTTCACCGTATCCATGGAAAGTGCAAAATCCGAACGCATCCGGTAATTGGTGGCAAAATTGGCCATGGAAGCGGTCCACACGAATTCCGGAAGCTGTGTACTGGTTTTGAAATTGGGCGGCAGTGCACCCGCTGTATACCAGTTCCCAAAATCCACCTCGTTGCGGCAGGGCTGCACCACAATCATTTCGCGGTTGCCCTCGTTGGCCACTTCAAACATTTTTTCATAAGCCGGGAAAAGCTCATAATAACCGAAATCCATCACAGCTTTGGCGGCTTCGGCAGCTTTATCCCACTGTTTGGTATTCAGGTAATGTTTGGCCAGCATTGCCCAGGCGGCTCCTTTGTTGGCGCGGGCAAACGCCTCCTCGGAGCCGGGGTTGGGCAAATCAGGTATGGCGGCCTGCAGCTCAGAGGAGATAAACGCTCTCATCTCGGCATCAGTGGCGCGGGCCAGTGCAGGCTCGGAAGTGGATGTGGTACGCAGGGGTACAGGTCCGAACCATTTGTACAGTAATTCATAGGCATATGCACGGAGATAACGGGCCTCGGCAGCATACATCCTGCGTTTCTGCTCATTCACATTCACTCCATCGATATTCTCCAGCACAATATTCGCATCCCGGATGGCGCGATAGGTGGGCGCCCAAACATCCGCCTGGAAGGTACCCAAGGAAGCGTCCCAGGTAAAATTGATCAACTGGGTCAGCGTAAGATTTTCGGCACCACCACTGTTAAATCCGATATCCGTTGTCACCTCCGAATTATTGATCAGATAACGGGAGGGCGTGGGATTCTGCATGGCTACGTAGGAAGAAAACAATACGGAGCGAATGCCCTGCTCTGTGGTGAGTACATTCCCCGGGGCAAATTCACCGGGAGGTGTAACATCCAGCGCCTTTTCGCAGGAACTGCCGGCTATAATGGTTCCGAGTAATATGGAAGCTATAATTGATTTTTTCATAAAGCAATAGTTTAGAATTGAGCGTTTAATCCGAAAATGAAGGAACGTGTCATGGGATAGGAACTGTAGTCGATTTTCAGGATATCATCCCCGATGGAATTGACTGCAGGATCAATACCTGAGTAATTGGTAATCGTGAACAGGTTCTGTCCCGTTGCATATACTTGCAATCCTTTTATTGCTTTTGTTTTCAGCTTAACGTCGTAGGACAACCGAACAGACTGCAAACGCAGGTAGGAAGCACTTTCCACTGTCCGGGAGTTGATGGTCTGTTGCCCCTGTGATGTGGGATTCACAAAGGAGGGATATTTATTGGTCGGATTCTCGGGCGTCCAGCGATTCAGGTAGAGATCTGCCAGTTTGTTACGGCGGAAACTCACCGGGAAATAACTGTCCACTGCAGTATTGTTCAGCACTTTCGCACCTTTGGAACCCTCGAAGAAAACAGACAGATTGATCCTTTTGTATCCGAAATTATTGGTGATTCCATAGGTAAAATCGGGAATAGCCTTACCCAGCACCACGCGATCATCGGCGTTGATTTGTTTGTTCTTGTCTACATCCAGGAATTTCAGATCACCGGGTTTAACACCCACAGGCGCATTGGAGAAATCATCATCCTGCTGCCATACCCCCAGCACTTTGTAACCGTAGTAGGTACCCAGCGACTCGCCCGGCTTGATAATGCTGGCGTTGGAGATAAATCCGGCACCACCCGTGAAAATCTGCTCCAATGGCCCCAGCGACAGCACTTTGTTTTTCACCGTGGAGAATACCACCCCGGCATTCCAGTTAAACCCTTTCGGATTCCGGAAGATATCACCGGCCAGGTGCAGGTCGATACCCGTATTCTTCATACTACCGATATTCTGCGTCTTCACGTTGAAACCGGTACTAAGGGGTTGGGGCAGGTTCAGCAAGAGGTCGGATGTACGGCGGTCATAATATTCCACGGAACCGGTCAGCCGACGATTGAAGAGCGCGAAGTCGAAGCCGATATCAGCCTGCCTGGCCGCTTCCCATTTCAAATCGGGATTAGCCACCCGTGAGGGTGCCAGCGAGGTATAACGATTGCCTCCAAATACCGGGTTACCCCCCACGGAGAATGTGGTAATATAAAGGTAATTGGCGATCGACTGGTTACCTATAACGCCATAGCTCACACGAAACTTCAGTTCATCGATGAAATCAATATTTTTCATGAACTCCTCTTCGTGCATCTTCCAGGCCAGCGCCGCTGAGGGGAAATATCCGAAGCGGTTATTGGGACCAAAACGGGAAGATCCATCCGCGCGGAAACTGGCGGTGAGCAGATAGCGGTCTTTAAAACTATAGTTCACCCGGGCCAGGTAGGAAATGATCTTGGTAGATGCCCGCCCGCTGCTGATCTGGTTCAATGTACTGTTCCCGCTTCCGATCGCATTGTAAGACAGATCGGGAAGCGCATATCCTCTACCGTTACCATTAAAGGAATTGGAGGCAAAATGTTCGTAGGTGGAACCGGCCACCGCGCTGATCGTATGATCATCACCGATAGACTTATTATAATTGAGGGTAGCTTCCCCCATATAATAGTTCACGTTGCCGGTATTGATGGTAGCGATACCGCCAGTTGGCATACCCAGAATAGTGGAGGGGTCCACCCAGGTATTCCGCTGGGTAATATTTACGTCGCCCGCCCCCTTAACTTTCACGGACAAACCCGGAATAAGAAAATATTCACCATACACGGTTCCGAAAGTGCGGAAACCATCGCTAAAAGCTTTCTGGCCATTGATCAGGATCAGCGGATGATCCATGGTGGTCATAAATGGAGAGCGGAAATAGTTACCATCCTGATCTTTCACAGGAAAAGACGGATCATAATTGATGGCCGCATAGAGCGCACTTCCGTTTTCGTTCACCCCAAGACCCACCGAATTGTAGTGATCGCGGATATAGGAGGTATTCAGGTTCATTCCGAAAGCATATTTCTTAGCCACCGAATGATCGAGGTTGAAGCGGGCTGTATAACGCTGAACGGAGGAGTTTTTTACCACACCTTCCTGCCCGAGATAACCGAGTGAAGCATAAAAACGGGTATTATCCTTACCACCGGAGAAATTTAAATCATGACTCTGCACATTGGCATTCTGATACAATTGCTCCTGCCAGTCCACGTTTACCGGCTCATTCACCACCCGTTCACTGGGCACGCCGCCACCATCATCAATAATGGCATTCAGCACATCGCGATATTCCTGTCCGGTGAGCAGTCGCAGCGAATTGGAGGCTTTCTGTACACCATAGTAGCCATTGTATCCGATTTTCAACTTCCCGCTGCTACCCTTTTTCGTGGTAATCATCACCACCCCGTTGGAGCCGCGTGATCCATAGATGGCGGTGGCGGATGCATCCTTTAAAATCTCGATCGATTCGATATCAGCCGGATTGAGACTGTTCAGCGGGTTACGCGGATTGGGCACATTCACAAATCCGGAAC
>DATCJQ010000206.1:0-8309 GCA_036562745.1 Flavihumibacter sp. | reverse complement strand
CACTTTCTATAGTGAATATATTGCGATGGATTTTAATGCTGTGGAGGAATATCCCTGCGAATTGATCCTGATTGAACAATGTTATGGCTACCCGCTGAGCGGAGAGTTCATCCGTATAAATTTCTGTTATGATATTCCCCGTTTTCTGCATTGTCATGTGAATCCCCTATCATGCGCCAGATGAAGCTGGGTTTTTCCAAAGCGATCATTGATGCGGTAATAGCGAATAAAACTTTTGCTTACACCATTAACAATACCGATAATGCTCAGATGATCGATCTGTTCACCTTTGCCACCTGGGGTGGAATTTATCTGGGGGATGAAAGTTATGGTCAGCTTACCAATTTCAATCTCGATTGTGTAACGGTTGGACTGTATAAGGCCGGCAACAATACCAAAAACAGAAACTGGCAGATCGCACAGGGTTCCATTATCGCGAATGCCGGTACCGATGTGGATGAAATTCATCCCATCGTGATAGAGGGACAGGGGCACACTGCATTGACCAATGTGGAGGCCTTCAGTGGCGACAACCCTGCATTGACCAATGTGGGCCAGTCGAAAGATTATTTGCTGGTGAAAGGCAATGAAAAACTGACCATTTCCCTATTTGGTTGCAGAATGCGGAACTATGTGTCGAAAGATCCGTTTACGATCGAGAACCCCGCTGCCATTATTCAGGCTGTTGCTTGTATCGACAAAGATGAACAGCTCTACAATTTTATCAAACCCTGATACCCCATAACCCTGAACACTGGTATCACTACGAATCCAATGCTGCCGAAGACCGCAATATTCCAATAGCATCCCATGAGCAGCTTTCCTAAAAAGCGCAAAAAACCCGCCGGATGGCGGGTTTTCTTTTATTCTTAAGAATCCGGAATTAGCGGATGAACAGCATCTCTCTGTATTTGGGGAGGGGCCAGTTGGCATCGTCCACCAGCAGCTCGAGCTTGTCAACGCGGTAACGAATCGCATCGAAGAAGGGAGCTTTCACCTGGCTTTCGTAAGCGATCGCTTTGGTGCGGGTATTGTCCATCGCGTTCACCACCTTGCGGGCTTCAATCATTTTTTCTACGAGATCGGAAAGAATGTTGATGTGCTCGCTGATTTTTTCGAGGATCTGGTACTGGTTAGCCCAGCTGCTTTCAGGCAGACCGATTTCTTTCAGACCCTTGATATTATTGATCAGGATGTTCTGATATTTAACTGCTGCAGGCAGTACGTGGCTGGTGCAGAGTTCACCCATGATACGGGCTTCAATCTGAACATTCTTGATGTATTTTTCCAGTTCGATTTCATGACGGGCTTCCAACTCCACATGAGTCAGTACATTGTTGCTTTCGAACAGCTTTTTGGCTTTTTCGGTAACCATTGCATCGAGCGCAAGCGGAGTGGTTTTCAGGTTGGGCAGTCCGCGTTTTTCAGCTTCTTTCTCCCATTCTGCGCTGTAACCGTCGCCTTCGAACAGTACTTTTTCACTGGCCACGATATATTCGCGGATCACGTGCATGATGGCGATTTCTTTTTTCTCACCTTTCTCGATCAGCTCGTCCACATCTTTTTTGAATTTCTTCAGTGTTTCAGCCGTGATGGTGTTGAGAGCAGTCATCGCGTTGGCACAGTTCGCTGAAGAACCTACGGCGCGGAATTCGAATTTGTTACCGGTGAATGCAAAGGGAGAAGTACGGTTCCGGTCGGTATTATCCAGCAGGAGTTCCGGGATGCTTCTGTGCAGATCCAGTTTCAGGATGGCTTCGTCCTGCTCGTCGAATTTATCGCTTACACGCTCCTTAATCTCTTCCAGTACTTTGGTCAGGTACTGACCGATAAACACGGAGATGATCGCGGGAGGAGCTTCGTTGGCACCCAGACGGTGGTCGTTACTTGCAGAAGCGATGCTGGCGCGCAGCAGATCGGCATAGTCATGAACCGCTTTGATGGTGTTCACGAAGAAGGTGAGGAACATCAGGTTGGTCTTCGGAGTTTTACCGGGAGCCAGCAGGTTAACGCCGGTATCGGTTGACATACTCCAGTTATTGTGTTTACCACTACCGTTGATGCCTGCAAAGGGTTTTTCGTGCAGCAGTACACGAAGTCCGTGTCTGCGGGCCACACGGTTCATAACATCCATCAGGAGGGTGTTATGGTCAACGGCCACACTCACTTCTTCAAAGATCGGGGCACACTCGAACTGAGCCGGAGCCACTTCATTGTGACGGGTTCTCAGGGGAATACCCAGTTTGTATGATTCCGCTTCAAAATCGCGCATGAACGCATACACACGCTCGGGGATAGAACCGAAATAGTGGTCTTCCAGTTGCTGACCTTTCGCAGGCGCATGACCGAAAACGGTACGGCCGCTGAGGATCAGGTCGGGACGTGCATTGAACATGCCTTCGTCGATTACGAAATATTCCTGCTCCCATCCCAGGGTTGCAGTAACACGGGTAATATTTTTATCGAAGTAGTTGGCTACTTCCACGGCGCTCTTGTTCAGTGCTTCCAGTGATTTGAGCAGCGGTGCTTTGTAATCGAGCGTTTCTCCGGTATAGGAAACGAAAATGGTCGGAATGCAAAGCGTTTTACCATGACCAATCTCCATAATGAAAGCCGGAGAAGAGGGATCCCATGCCGTATAACCGCGGGCTTCGAAAGTTGCACGGATACCACCATTGGGGAAAGAAGAAGCGTCAGGCTCCTGTTGAATCAGGGTGCCGCCGTCAAATTCTTCGATCGGAGTACCATCACCTTTTAACGTGAAGAAAGAGTCATGCTTTTCTGCTGTAGTTCCGGTCAGAGGCTGGAACCAGTGTGTATAGTGCGTAACGCCTTTGTTCTCGGCCCATTGACGCATACCCGCTGCAATCTGATTTGCTACAGCACGGTCGATTTTCTTGCTACCCTTAATAGACTGCACCAGGCTTTTGTAAGCTTCATCGCTCAGGAATGCCCTGGCTTTTTGCAGTGTAAATACATTCTCACCGAACAAAGCAGTGATTTTGGCAGTACCGGGACCTTTCAATTCCTTACCCCCGCTGATGTTGTTAATAGCACTAACACGTAATGACATGAGAAGAGTTTTTAGCTGTGAATCTTTCCAATTAAGAATAAAATTTCCGCTAAGTTGGGCAAAAAATTGATAAAAATCTAGGTTGCGGGCACGGTTTTTTAGGAATCTACCCGATTTTTATAAACATAGAAAAAATCATAATGTGATTTACGGCCGTTCAGCAGGCCAACCATCAGCATCCAGACCAGCAGCATTTCGGGAATCACCCGGTATCGAATTACGGCT
Organism: Flavihumibacter sp.; assembly: GCA_036562745.1. Taxonomy (GTDB): domain Bacteria; phylum Bacteroidota; class Bacteroidia; order Chitinophagales; family Chitinophagaceae; genus Flavihumibacter. Next base: position 5,011 of record DATCJQ010000206.1, on the reverse strand, counting down.
CCGGGAAAGGGGATGGTGTAACCAATTGAGAGATAAAAGCTTATTGAAAAGCTGAAGAGGAGCCAGAAAAAAGCGTACGGCAGGAGCGCTGCTCTTCCGGGAAAGCGGCGAAGCAGGACCGCACCTATCAGACATAGTATAAAAATGTTTTGTGCAACCATCCCAAATTGCAGAATGCCCCTGGCCTCCCAGGGATAGGGGCGAAGAAATATATTATCCAGCGCCGCGGGCAGGTTCCTGATATAGCTGCCGATGCCGGTACTCAGAGCAGGCAGTTCAATGCGGGTATTGCCATCCAGTTCAAAAAATTCCTGTTGCACCCTGACCACGGCTTGTGGGAAATTGAACGGTGCGGGCAAAAGCGCCGAACCAAAAAAGATCAGGGCCGCCAGGCTGAAAACCCAACCAAAAATGCGGGCATTTGGTTTGGCTGATGAGCCGGCCGGCTTCCGCGATCCTGAGAGCCAGAATGCAAGTGCCGGTATTAATAGTAATATCGTAAAACTGGCTTTGATGATGGCCATGCCCAACACAGCGAGCCCCACCAGCCACCAGTTGCCTTTCCGCGCATTTTCATATTTCAGAAGATAGAGGCGCGATACAAACAGGCTGAAAAACAGAAAAAGTATGGCATCGCTCCGGATACCGCTTAACCAGAACAGGGCGGGCGGATACAGGAAGAGCAGGATAAAACTCAGCTGCTTATAATTTGGTAAGATACGCGCCAGTATTTGGTAGAGCCAGTAGGATCCCCAGAAGCTGAAAAAAGTGAAGGCAATCACATTAATATAGTAGTTCCCCTGCGAGTAGAAATTAAATATGCCCAACGGCTTATTGATAAGGGCCTTTTCGAGTTTCATCCGGAAATAAACGAGTCCGTCCTTCCACCCCATATCCTGCACATATTGCCGGATATCCATCTCATAAATAAAAAACTGGTCGGGATGCCGGATCAGGTTTTCCCATTCGTTCAGCGTATCCTGATGAATGATCCAGGTATCATCTCCTCCGTATTTTGTCAGAAACAGCCATCCGTATAAGCAACCCATTCCGGTTTTCAAAGCCAGCACCAGAATCAGTTCTGCCCAGCTTAAGGGGTGCAAAGATTTTCGGGTCAGGTATTTTATAAGGAGGGTAAGTATGGCAAAGGCAAACAAAAATTGGAGGGATAAAAGCATGCATCCTTGCGGTTTATGTGTCCAAAGCTATACATTTGGCGGTAAACTAGTCGGCGCGCGTGGCAGAAAATAAGAAGTACCGGATTGCATTGGTCTCGAATAATGCCTGGTCTATATATAATTTTCGGTTGGATGTGGTTCGGGCGATGCATCAGCTCGGGCATGAGATAATTGTGATATCGCCTCATGATGAATTTGTAGGCCGGCTGGAAAATGAAGGTTGTTTGTATCAGCCAGTTGAATTCGATAACCGGTCCACCAATCCGCTTAATGATATCAATTTATATTTCCGCCTCAAAAGGCTTTACCGTAAATACCGGCCGGATCTGATATTTCATTATGTAGCCAAGCCGAATATATATGGAACGATAGCTGCACGGCGACTGAGGATTCCTTCCATTGCAGTGGTAACCGGACTCGGTTATGCATTCGCGAAGCAGAACTGGCTTTACTATTTCGTTAAACATCTGTACAAAAGATCCTTGGGCAAGGCATCCGAGGTTTGGTTTCTGAACCGTGACGATGCGCAGATATTTAAGCGCTCGGGAATCGTGGACATCTCGAAAATCAAGGTATTGCCGGGCGAAGGAGTGAATACCGATTTCTTCAGGCCCGTCGATAAGGAGCAACCGGGGGAAGCCAGGGCCAATTTCCGCTTCGTAATGGCCTGTCGCCTGCTCAAGAGCAAGGGCGTTGGTTTATTTGCCGAAGCCTGTCTGATTCTGAAAAACAAGGGATACGATTTTCAGGCGGATCTGCTGGGCCTGCACGAACCTCATCACCCCGATGGTATTGCGAGTGCGGATTTACAAAAATGGCAGGAAGCAGGATTGATCAACTATCTTGGCTTTGTGTCGGATGTGCGGGCAGCACTGGAGCAGTCCGACTGTTTTGTATTTCCTTCCTACTATCATGAAGGGGTACCCCGCTGCCTGATGGAAGCAGCCAGTATGGAACTGCCCATTGTTACCACCCATAATCGCGGTTGCAAGGAAGTGGTGGAGGAAAAACTAACCGGATTCCTTTGTAAAACCGGTGATCCCTTTGATCTGGCCGACAAGATGGAACAGGTTCTCCTGATGCCTGCTGCCGATCGTGCCACCATGGGCAGAAGGGGGCGGGAACTGGTGATCTCAAAGTTTGATATTAAAAAAGTGCAACAGGCATATATCCAGATTATTAACCGGACACTGGGGTAGCTGCAGTAAAAATTGTTGTACCAAAACGCCTGTTCAGGAATTCAAGGATACCTGACCTGTTTAACTGGTTTTCTATTGTCCATTCACTGATATCGGGAATTTTGAACCGGAAGCGTTCCAGCTCATCCATGGTAAGATTGGAGAGGTCCTCCTTTAACAGGAAAAATTCAGCACCCGATTCTTTGATATAGGCCAGTGTCCAGGCGGTGGGCGAACATACTACCGGCAGGCCCTGGGCAAGGTATTCCAGTATTTTGGTGGAAGTTTGAAATCCGTAGGGTTTATAAAGCGGGGTGGGGGCCAGTCCGTAGCGCGCCTGGCGGATCCACTCACCCACTCCTCCCGGCGGAACCGGTCCCTCGAAATGAATGTTTTTTGCCTCGCGGTATTTTTCTTTCCACAGAGCGTAATCCCTCGATAAAATCAGCAGTTGGCGGTCTTTCATCGGGCCGGTGGCAAAATGATTCAGCCATTTTTCGGGTTTCCGGGATTTGTCCAGCGTTCCGGCATAAACAAAATCATAGGTTTTGTTTTGATCAGAGAATGGCGCGGGGAGGCTGTTGATAAACATATCGCGAAATCCGAATGGGACCGCATCGCGGAAATTCATCTCACGCTGTGTTGCTTCATTCAGAAACAGGCGGTAATCGGGCCGGCAGTTCATCCGCTTCTTGATCCAGTCCTTCAGTGCGGCCAGAGGCGGTACAGAGGGGGAGGCATACTCGTGGATCACCACGGCGGCCGGATTACTGCGCCGGAAATGGGTGCCCATCATGTGCCATTCGATATCAACGGGATTACCTTTCAGCTCACGCGGGTGCAGCACCCGTGTATGGACGCCCCGCTCCCCGAAATAACGCCGGTAGCCCTCGAGTTCGGGCAGGAATGCCTTCCCCTCGTGAACAAAAGCCAGGGTAATGGGAGCGGTGGGCATTTTGTGCAAGGTTTGGGCAAATCTAGGGCAGGAATTAATAAATGATTGATATACATTTGCGGTTTCTTACACCATCTGCCTCAATAATCATGGAAGTAACCGTAAAAACAGCCGAGCAGCTACGCCTCACCGCAGAAGAGTTTGAACTTATCAAGGAAAAATTGGGCCGTACGCCGAATTTTAATGAACTGTGTGCCTTTTCGGGCATGTGGAGTGAGCACTGTAGCTATAAGAACTCCATCAAGTGGTTGAAAACCCTGCCCCGTGAAGGTGGTAAAATGCTGGTTGCGGCCGGTGAGGAGAACGCCGGTTTGATGGACATGGGCGATGGATACGGAGTTGTATTCAAAATTGAAAGTCATAACCACCCCTCTGCAATCGAACCCTTTCAGGGTGCTGCCACCGGAGTGGGCGGTATTCACCGCGATATCTTTACCATGGGCGCAAGACCCATTGCGGCCCTGAACTCCCTGCGTTTCGGAAATCTGCAGGAAAATAAAACCCAGCACCTCCTGGGCGGTGTGGTGCATGGCATCGGTCACTATGGCAACTGCTTCGGTGTTCCCACGGTGGGCGGTGAAATCTATTTCGAAAACTGCTATCACACCAATCCCCTCGTCAATGCGATGAGTGTTGGTATCGTGAAAGCGGGTGAAACCGTAAGTGCTACTGCCTCCGGAAAAGGCAATCCCGTTATGTTCGTGGGATCTGCCACCGGTAAGGACGGAATCGGGGGGGCCTCCTTCGCGTCTGCCGACATCACTGCCGAAAGTGCCGAGGAACTGCCGGCGGTTCAGGTGGGCGACCCCTTCCAGGAGAAAAAACTGCTGGAAGCCTGTCTGGAAGTAATTAAAACCGGCGCTGTGGTAGGTATGCAGGATATGGGTGCCGCCGGTATCATCTGCTCCACCGCAGAGATGAGTGCAAAAGGCGGTGTGGGTATGCGAATCGATCTCGACAAGGTTCCGACCCGTCAGGCCAATATGAAAACCTGGGAGCTGCTGCTCAGCGAAAGCCAGGAGCGTATGCTGATGGTAGTTGAAAAAGGTAAGGAACATCTCGTGGAAGCCATCTTCGAAAAATGGGATCTGCCCTGCTCCGTAATCGGAGAAGTTACCGATGATGGTCTGCTGAATTTCTATATGCATGGCAAACTGGAAGCTTCCATCCCCGCAGAAGTACTGGTACTGGGCGGAGGCGCTCCCCAATACGATCGTGCTTATGAAAGACCGGCATATCTGGATAAAGTAGCCGCTTTCGATCCTTCCACCGTTGCTCAGCCTGCCAATTACAAGGCCGTTGCAGAGCAGCTGGTGACCATCCCCAATATTGCTTCCAAGCGCTGGATTTATGTGCAGTACGACAGCATGGTGGGAACTGCCAATACCTCCACCAATGCTCCGAGTGATGCGGCCGTGGTACTGGCCAAACCTTCTCAAAAAGCCCTGGCCGTTACCACCGATTGTAACAGCCGGTACGTATTTGCTGATCCTTATAAGGGAGCAATGATTGCCGTGGCTGAAGCAGCCCGCAATATCGTTTGTTCAGGCGGTGAACCCCTGGGTGTTACCAACTGTCTGAACTTCGGAAATCCCTACGACCCGCAGGTTTACTATCAGTTCGTACATGCCATTAAAGGGATGGGCGATGCCTGTCGCCGTTTCAATACACCCGTTACCGGCGGAAACGTAAGTTTCTAC
>DATCJQ010000506.1:0-2501 GCA_036562745.1 Flavihumibacter sp. | reverse complement strand
GTATATCGCAAGAGGAGGCAACACAGCCAATTCAACGGCCGTGGCCAATGCCCAACCCATTTCGGGTGATTTCGCCCTGCAGGTAACCGTAGGTCCGCAGTCGTCCAGTGCATATATCGCATTGGATACGGATAATAATCTCGAGCACATTTATACCCCGGGACAGATCTGGATGGGAATTGCCACCAACCGCCTCTATGCCGGTGATTATCCGGGCTGGTATCTGTATCGTTTGACCGATGCAACCGTAACCAATGGCGACTTCATCCGCATCCGTCGTCAGGGCGATACATTTACTCTGGAGTTCTCGAAAGACAATGGCCAAAGCTGGCAACACGCTTACACTTATTTGTATAAGACCAGCAATACGGTTTGGGTGAAAGCCACTTTCGATCATTCCAATGCAATGATCTATTATCCCACGATTACCAATCAGTCGCTGGTGGTGAATCAGACCCAGGGAGTACGGGCAGCATTTGAAACGGCAACCACACCCACATCACAGCAAACCAGAGTGCAGCCCAATCCGGCTAACCAGTGGGTTCAGGTTATGGTTGGTAACGAATTCAGCGCCGGTAAGCTGGTACTGCAGGTATTCGACAACGCAGGAAAACTGATCACCAGCCAGACTACCGATTATCAGCAGGGACAAACCCTCCGAATTGAAACATCCAACTGGAAAAACGGCACTTATTTCCTCTTGTTGAAAGATGAAAAAGGCCAACAGGTGCAGCAGAAGATCGTGGTATTGCACTAAGACAAAAAAATAATCAACACCCCAAAAGGGCCGGAATATTCCGGCCCTTTATTATTGGTACCGGGAAAAATACCCCCTCCGGGCCCGGTAAAAACACGGATTTTCCGTCCCTGCACGGATGCTAATTTTGTCTCAAGGATGCTACTCATACTTACCATGAAGCCATTACCTTATCCAGTTTTGTTCACGGTTCATTGAGCTTTTTGTCGTTGAAAATTGCAGCTCGGAAAACCTGCTTCGGCAGGTTTTCTTTTTCAATACCGGGACGGGGAAAAGGCCCGAATAAATCGGTGATTATCCCATTGCGCACGAGTTGGACGGCCGTTAGTTTTGCATCATAAACAGGTCGGTCGGTCAAGGCTGTGGTAGTCTGACGACGCTGCAGCCCTACCGATCTAACCAATTACACAACATGAAAAATATTTTAGGTTTGTCTGTAGAATCTATCCCCTGGTTAATGCTGATAATTGCGGCGCTTACTTTTATAACCATGATTGTGGTTCTGATGCAAAAGAAACAGCAGGACCAGGACATGAATGGAAACGAGTAAGTTTGGTTCTCACATTCTTTAATTTTATTAAAACTTTACTATGAAGCAGTTGATCATCCTGATTTTAGGACTTACCCTGTTTGTATCCTGTAAATCCACCCGTCCGATAACGGACCAGTTCCCGGAAGAAAAGTACACGGCGTTTGAAATCACCAGAGAGCAGGCTGCCGAGTACGAAAAAGCTTATCAGTCGGATGCCGATTTCAAAAAAAGGTTCCGCGATGGTATGTATCTGCCCGTTCATATCATCGACGAATTGCGCAAACAGTCCAACTGCCAGGGTTTTGCCGTTTATTATGGAAAACACCCCGAATTCAGCAGTCCGGTTTTCATAATTTACGCTACCAGCACTACAGAATCAAACAGACAGGCTAAAGCCAGCGAGGGCGAAGGAAAGGTTTACCTTGCCTATTATCCCTGTCCAACGCTCTGTGGAAAATAAAACTGAGGAAGAACTGAATGAACTATTGGTTAATGACGCTTGTGAAATTCTGTATCATTGGTGCAGGATTGGTCATAGGCTTTAGTCGCGAAAAAAAACTAAACGCTGTCAACTATAAGTTTCTGATTTTTCTGCTCATATCAGGAGCGGGGGAAGTCATGGAATGGCTTATGGCCTATTATTACAAACACAATTTCGTCTATTACCACGTTTTTCGCCCCCTGTTTTATACCCTTATAACCCTGGCCCTGGCCGATGAACTGGGGCGTCTGAGAATGGTGTTCCGGCTATCCATACCTGTTGTGTGGATAGCCGCCTACATCAATGCTGCCTATCTCCAGCCCATGGATGTTTCCCTTAACACCATCATCATCAGCCTGACCTGCGTACTACAGATATTGCAGGTGCTTTTTTATATCGCCCGCCTCTTCGACGAATACAGCTGGTCCGACACCCTGTTCCGGCATAGTTTCATCATCGCGATCGGCATATTGCTGCATTCCATCATCTCCTTCCTGACCCTTGGACTCCACAATGTGCTCGGTGGCGACGGACAAAAAATGATCAGTCTGTTTCTGGTCGTTTCCGAATGGTTATTTTACGCTTCCTTTGCTATAAACTTGCTGATGCAAAAGCCGGTCCGAACTGCTACATAGTTCCAACACCAGATATGTTCGGTGGCCTTGCGACACTAAACTGCTTAACGGGATTCCATGGACGCCAGTCAATTCGAGATCATCTATACAATGGCC
>DATCJQ010000200.1:0-11888 GCA_036562745.1 Flavihumibacter sp. | reverse complement strand
AGTTCATACAGCGCGCAGACTGTTTATTAAGTTGCTCATCGGTATACCGTTGAACGAATTCATTAAAATCTTTCACACGTTCCTCCACAGGTCTTTTTGCCGGCAACTCGCGTGTGAACTCCATAAATCCCGTTGGCTTACCCATATTATTATCTCGGTTATAATTGGTTCGAAATATTGTTACTGCTTATTTGGCTTCGTTGCTTAAAGCCGCTTCCTTTCTTTTCTGCAACACTTTTTTGTAATCGGTCGGGAATACTTTGATAAAGTTTCTCAACTGGTTGTCGAAATCATTCAGAATAAACTGTGCAACTGTACTTCCCGTATAGGTATAGTGTTGCTGTATCAGTTCCTTCAGATGATCCACATCTTCGTCCGCAACGGGATCCAGTTCAACCATCTCTTTGTTGCAGAGTTCGGGGAAACTTCCTTTCACATCGTAGATATAAGCAATCCCGCCACTCATACCTGCGGCAAAGTTTCTTCCGGTATCACCCAGGATTACAACGGTACCGCCGGTCATGTATTCACAACCATGGTCGCCCACACCTTCCACTACTGCGGTTGCGCCAGAGTTCCGTACGGCGAAACGTTCCCCGGCCTTGCCTCTGATAAAGGCCATGCCGGATGTTGCTCCGTAGAAGGCAACGTTACCAATGATGATATTGTCTTCCGGAACAAAGCTGGCCAGCAGCGACGGATAAGCTACCAGTTTGGCACCGCTCAATCCTTTTCCGAAATAGTCGTTGGCATCGCCTTCCAGTTCCAGCGTAACGCCGCGTGTATTGAAGGCTCCGAAACTTTGTCCGGCTGTACCGGTAAACTTAAAGTGGATGGTGTCATCCGGTAAGCCGGCATCCTTATATTTTTTAGAGATCTCGTTTGAAAGAATGGTACCGATCGTGCGATCCGTATTCTTCACGTTGAAGGAGGCGAAAACTTTTTGTCCTTTTTCCAACGCCGGCCTGGCTGCTTCCAGCAGTTTCCAGTCGAGCACATTGCTCAGCCCATGATCCTGCTCTTCCATTTTATACAGTCCGGTATAACGTGATGCCGGTTCTTTATAAAGGATCGGAGAAAGATCAAGTCCCTTGTATTTCCAATGCTTCACATCGGTTCTTGCTTCGAGGAAATCTACCTGTCCCACCATTTCATTAACGGTGCGGAATCCGAGTTCTGCCATGATCTCGCGCAGATCTTCCGTAATAAAGCGGAAGAAGTTCACAACGTGATCAGCGTTGCCGTTGAAACGTTTTCTCAACTCGGGATCCTGGGTGGCCACGCCAACGGGGCAGGTATTCAGGTGACACTTACGCATCATGATACAACCTTCCACCACGAGGGCAGCGGTAGCGATTCCCCATTCTTCTGCGCCCAGCAGGGTGGCGATGGCGATATCACGTCCGGTTCTCAGTTGTCCGTCGGCCTGCAGCACCACGCGGCTTCTCAGTTTGTTTTTGAGCAGGGTCTGATGTGATTCTGCCAATCCCAGTTCCCAGGGCAATCCGGCATGTTTGATGGAACTGATCGGAGAGGCTCCGGTTCCGCCATCATTACCGGCAATCAGGATTACATCGGCTTTTGCTTTAGCAACCCCTGCAGCAATGGTACCAACGCCGGCTTTACTTACCAGCTTTACACTGATACGCGCTTCGCGGTTGGCATTCTTGAGGTCATAAATCAGTTGGGCCAGGTCCTCGATGGAATAGATATCGTGGTGGGGCGGGGGAGAAATCAATCCCACACCCGGTGTGGAGTGACGTACTTTACCGATCCATTCGTCCACTTTATGTCCGGGCAGCTGACCACCTTCACCGGGCTTGGCACCCTGAGCCATCTTGATCTGCAGCTCATCAGCCATGGTGAGATAATAGCTGGTTACACCGAAACGTCCGGATGCTACCTGTTTGATGGCACTCCGCATGGAATCACCGTTGGGCAGCGGCTCATAACGGATCACATCCTCACCGCCTTCGCCCGTATTGGATTTTGCTCCAATGCGGTTCATTGCAATCGCCAGGGTGGAGTGCGCTTCGTGTGAAATCGATCCGAAACTCATGGCGCCGGTAGCAAAACGTTTCATGATGCTTTCTGCCGGTTCCACTTCTTCCAATGGAATAGAGGGACGATTTGCCTTAAACTGTAACTGGCTGCGCAGGGTGCATGCTTTCGCACTCTGATCATTCACCAGCTTTGCGTATTTCTTGTAAGTTCCGTAATCGTTCATCCGCGTGGAGTATTGCAGCAGATGCACGGTTTGCGGATTGAAGAGGTGGAATTCTCCCTTGCGCTTCCACTGGTACACGCCACCCACCGGCAGGCGGTCCACCGGAATTTCTTTTCTGCTAAAGGCCAGCTGATGTTTGGCCAGGGCTTCTTTTGCAATTTCATCCAGGCCCATACCCTCGATACGGGAAGTGGCTCCGGTGAAATATTTATCTACCACCGATTTATTGAGACCAATGATTTCGAAGATCTGTGCACCCTGGTAAGACTGCAGGGTGGAGATACCCATTTTCGAGAACACTTTCAGCAAGCCGTCGTTAACGGCTTTGATATAATTTTTCTTCAGCTGGTCCGGATCGAGACTGGTTTCCAGTTTCCCGTTCAGCCGGAGATCGCGGATGGTTGACAATGCCAGGTATGGGTTGATGGCGGTTGCGCCAAATCCGATCAGGCAGGCGAAGTGATGCACTTCCCAAACATCACCGGCTTCCACCACCAGTCCCACGCGCCCCCTCAGACCTTTTCTGATCAGGTGGTGATGCACGGCGGCTGTTGCCAGCAGGGAGGGAATCGGCGCGTGATCAGAATCGATCGCACGGTCGGAAAGGATCAGTACTTCAAATCCATCTTCGGCAGCATCCACGGCATAGCGGCAAATACGATCCAGTGCTTTCTGCAGCGAACCGGGTTTGCCATCTGCACGGAAATAACATTGCAGGGTCTTAGCCTGGAAGATACCGGTATCAATACTGCGGATTTTTTCCAGTTCATGGTTGTTCAGCACTGGTTGTTTCAGTGCCACACTGTGCGCAGCCAGCGGTTCTTCCGTAAGCAGGTTACCATTGTTCCCCACAAAAGTTGCGAGCGACATTACCAGCCTTTCGCGAATCGGATCGATGGGCGGGTTGGTTACCTGGGCAAACAGTTGTTTGAAATAGCTGCTCAGGTGTTGCGGCTGATCACTCAGAATGGCCAGCGGCGTATCGGTACCCATAGAACCAACCGGTTCCTTTCCATCAATGGCCATGGGGGCGATGATGGTTTCAAGATCTTCGGTAGAGTATCCGAATGCTTTCTGGTATTTGAACACCTGATCATGCTCGAGGTGGGTGAACATAACCCGCGGCTCGGGCAGTTCTTCCAGCCTGATTTTATATTTATTGAGCCACTCTCCATACGGCTTTTGAGAGCAGATCTGTGCTTTCAGTTCATCGTCGCTGATGATGCGTCCCTGTTCCATATCCACCACGAACATCTTACCGGGTTGCAGGCGTCCTTTCTCGATAACGATGGAAGGATCTACGGGCAATGCACCGGTTTCAGATGCCATGATTACACGATCGTCGTTGGTAACGCAGTAGCGGGAGGGGCGCAAACCATTGCGGTCGAGGGTTGCGCCAATGATTTTACCGTCGGTGAAAGAGATGGAAGCCGGTCCGTCCCAGGGCTCCATGAAAGAAGCATGGTATTCGTAGAAGGCTTTTTTCACCGGGTCCATTTTATCGTTGCCATCCCATGCTTCCGGAATCAGCATCATCATTACATGAGGCAGTGAACGTCCGGTGAGGGTGAGCAGTTCGATCATATTATCGAGGCAGGCGCTGTCGGATTGACCATCGGTCACGATCGGCAGCAGCATGTCCATTTCTTCTTTGGTGAAATAGGGAGAAGTGAATCCCTTTTCATTGGTGCGCAGCCAGTTCAGGTTACCCTGCACGGTGTTGATCTCACCGTTGTGGGCAATATAGCGGAAAGGCTGGGCCAGTTTCCACGAGGGGAATGTATTAGTGGCAAAACGGGAGTGAACCAGTCCGAATGCACTTACCAGGCGTTTGTCGTTCAGGTCGGGGAAATAGCCTCTCACCTGATTGGAAGTCAACTGTCCCTTGTACACTACCGTTTTATAGGAAAGCGATGCGATATAAAAACCAATCGCATCCTTGCGAACCGTATTGTTGATGGTATGGCTCGCATAATTACGGAGGATAAAGAGTTTGCGTTCAAAATCATCCGGGTTGTTGATATGATCCGGACAGGCGATGAATACATGTTCCATTTCGGGCTCCACGCTCAGTGCGGTTGCTCCAATGCCTTCGGTGTTTACGGGTACCTTGCGGTAACCGATGATTTCGAGTCCGAGCTTTTCGGCAGCGCGATTGAAAATATCGCGACACTCTTCGCGGAGACGAATCTCCCTGGGGAAAAACAATACGCCCACACCATAACGGCCAAAGGAGGGAAGGTGGAAGCCGAGTTTCACACACTCATCAAAATAGAATTCGTGGGGAACCTGGATCATGATGCCCGCACCGTCGCCGGTATTTGCTTCACATCCGCACGCACCCCGGTGTTCCATGTTTTCCAACACGGTTAACGCATCCGAAATAATTTGATGAGATTTGTTGCTTTTGATGTTCGCTACGAAACCTATCCCGCACGCATCATGCTCAAAAGAGGGATGGTATAAACCCTGGTTGCTTGCCATCGTTGAAAATGCAGTTTAGAAATTTTTTAATAAAATACCCCTTCTGTTAGACAGAATTTATTATATGCAGCAAGCAAGGTTATAAATATACGCTAAATAATTAATAATTACACGAGATATCCAAAAAGATTGTCGTCTTTGTTCAGCTCCGTGTAATTGATATTATACTGCTGCATGTTTTTCATTAGAATATGGTAATCTTCCCGGCTTTTCAGCTCAATTCCCACGAGAGCCGGACCGGTTTCCTTATTGTGTTTCTGGATGTATTCGAACCGGGTAATATCGTCTGATGGACCCAGCACATTGCTCACAAATTCCTTGAGGGCACCCGGACGTTGGGCGAACCGGATCAGGAAATAATGTTTGAGGCCTTCGTATTGCAGCGCTCTTTCTTTGATCTCCTGCATGCGGTCGATATCGTTATTACTGCCCGATACCACGCACACTACCTTCTTGCCCGCAATTTTAGCAGCATACTGGTCCAGCGCCGCGATGGAGAGTGCCCCTGCCGGTTCCACCACGATGGCATCCTGGTTATAGAGTTGCAGGATCTCCACGCAGATTCTTCCTTCGGGAACCAGCAGCATATCGTCCAGCACCTCGCGGCAAATCGGAAATGTTTTGTCGCCCACGCGCTTAACGGCGGCACCGTCAACAAAGCGTTCTATGTTCTCCAATGTAAGGGGATGACCTGTTTTCAATGCGGTGTACATGGAGGGAGCGCCTTCGGGTTCCACGCCAATTATCTGGGTGGAAGGGGACCAGGCTTTTACAAAGCTTCCGATTCCGGCAGATAGTCCGCCTCCGCCAACGGGAATAAAAATATAATCGGGGTCGCCGAGTTCTTCCAGTATTTCAACGCCGACGGTTCCCTGACCTTCGATGATTTTTTCATCATCAAAAGGAGGGATGAATATCATCTGGTTTTCCTCTGTGTAGATTTTGGCCGCAACGGCACAATCATCGAATGTATCACCCACGAGACGAATCTCGATCCAGTTTTCACCAAACATTTTGGTCTGGTTCACTTTCTGGGCGGGCGTAATAATGGGCATGAAGATTACACCCTTAACCTGCAGCAGTTTGCAGCTGTAGGCGAATCCCTGTGCGTGGTTGCCGGCACTGGCACATACCACGCCGTTTTTCAGTTCTTCGGCCGGCAGGCTGCTCATCATGTTGTACGCACCTCTTAATTTATAACTGCGCACAACCTGCAGATCTTCTCTTTTCAGGTATACATGGCAGTTATAACGCTTCGAAAGGTTAGCGTTATAGGTAAGCGGCGTTTTTTTGATCACCTTTTTCAGGCGATGGGCCGCTTTATGAAAATCAAGTATGGTGACGGGGGTATTCAAGTTTCAAATATGGTTTGTCAGGTGTCAGAATTCGAAAGGGTCGGGGCTAAGAGAAGGAGAGATGAGCCGGAAGGACTCATCTCTCTGCCTGATCATTTATTTTGCCTGGTTCTCAGGACGCAGACTTCTTACAGTTTTACCGGCCTGCCACATTTCGCTTTCACGCAGTTCTTTCAGTTCCTGCTCCAGCTTCTCGCGGTAATCAGGCTGACTGTTGGAATCGATGGAGCGTTGTGATTCTTTACCGGTGGCAACGCTTTCGTACAGTTCTTTGAAAACCGGTGCAGTTGCATCACGGAATTTTTTCCACCAGTCGAGCGCACCACGTTGTGCAGTAGTGGAACAGTTGGCATACATCCAGTCCATACCGTTTTCAGCAACCAGCGGCATCAGCGATTGAGTGAGCTCTTCAACAGTTTCGTTGAATGCCTCAGAGGGACTGTGACCATTGTCGCGCAATACCTGGTATTGAGCAGCGAAAATACCCTGAATAGCACCCATGAGGGTTCCTCTTTCACCAGTGAGATCCGAGTATACTTCTTTTTTGAAATCTGTTTCGAACAGATATCCGCTTCCCACGGCAATACCCAGTGCCAGCACACGATCTCTTGCCTTACCGGTTGCATCCTGATAGATGGCATAAGAACTGTTCAGACCGCGGCCTTGCAGGAACATGCGACGCAGAGAGGTGCCGCTTCCCTTGGGTGCCACCAGAAACACGTCAACATCTGCCGGAGGAATGATACCGGTTTGTTCGTTGAAGGTGATACCAAAACCATGGGAGAAATACAGGGCTTTACCCGGAGTCAGATGCTTTTTAACCGTGGGCCAAAGCGCAATCTGTGCAGCATCACTCAGCAGGTAGCAGATGATGGTGCCACGTTGTAAAGCTTCCTCAATTTCAAACAGGGTTTCACCGGGAACAAATCCATCAGCAATGGCTTTATCCCAGGTTTTGGAATTCTTACGCTGACCAACAATTACGTTGATACCGTTATCGCGTTGGTTTAATGCCTGTCCGGGTCCCTGAACGCCATAGCCGATCACTGCTACTGTTTCATTTTTCAATACTTCCTGTGCTTTTGACAGGGGGAATTCTTCGCGCGTTACTACATTCTCTTCAACTCCGCCGAAATTTAATTTTGCCATGATTTAGATTGATTAAAAAGTTTGTTGGTTTATTGTTGGTTATTTTTCCCGCTCCATTACATGGTGAACACTTCGTCCTTCTTATTGAGGAATTCATTTTCCACCAGTTCTTCGCTGGGCTCCAGCGCTTCAAATTCACGAAGCTTTTCATGGAATCCGTTGCTGGCTTTGATAATCGCCACACGCGCACTGCGTACAAATTCGATCAGTCCATATGGTTCCAGCACCTTGATAAGGTTGTCTGTTTCCTCGCGATGACCGGTTGTTTCAAATACGGTATAATCTTTCCGGATTACCACCGCACGTGCACCGTGTTCACGCAAGAGCCGTTCCACTTTTACTTTCTCGGCGATCTCGTCGGTAGACACTTTATACAGCGCCATTTCCTGCCAGATCAGTTCCTCGTTATTGTTGAAATAGGCTTTCAGTACTTCCACCTGTTTTTCGATCTGGCGAACCAGTTTTTTCACCACGTCTTCCGTTTCGTGAATCACGATGGTGAAGCGATGTATGCCTTCCACTTCAGAGGGAGAAGTATTCAGACTTTCCACATTGATTTTTCGCCTTGAAAACATGATGGCGATGCGGTTCAGCAAACCGATCTGGTTTTCCGTATAAACCGTTATGGTAAATTCCTGCTTGTTCATTGTTTTTCGTTTTTGCCCGGGGGAGTTACTTTAAACGGATTTCAGCCACACTGCATCCCTGCGGTACCATGGGGAATACGTTGTTTTCTTTTCCAACCATTACTTCCAGCAGATAGGAGCCGGGATGGTTCAACATGGTGGTGAGCGCCTGGCGCAGATCCTTTCTTTCGCGGATGCTATGTCCCTCGATGCCATAACCTTTGGCAACCTGTACAAAATCGGGACTCGTAATATTCACGAAGGAATAGCGGCGGTCGTGGAAGAGTTGCTGCCATTGGCGCACCATACCGAGGAACTCGTTGTTCAGAATCAGGATTTTTACATCCACATTGAATTGCATGATGGTACCCAGCTCCTGCAAGGTCATCTGGAAACCGCCATCACCAATTACGGCAACCACGGTTCTGTTAGGTGCACCGTATTTGGCACCAATCGCAGCCGGCAGGGCAAAGCCCATGGTTCCCAATCCACCTGAAGTGATATTGCTCTTGGTATTCTTATACTTCGCATAACGGCAGGCCACCATCTGGTGCTGTCCCACATCGGTTACGATTACAGCTTCTCCGTTTGTTAACTCGTTCAGTGTGTTGATTACTTCGCCCATGGTCATGATTTCCCCCGTGGGCTCGAGCTCAGGACGGATACATTGTTCCTCCTCCTGTTGCGCATAATCACGGAAGCGCTGCAGCCATTGCGGATAAACCTTGGGTTCAATCAGCTCGGTGAGCAAGGGCAGGGTATCCTTACAATCGCCCCACACAGGAACGGTTGTTTTTACATTCTTATCGATTTCAGCCGGGTCGATATCGAGGTGAATGACCTTGGCCTGCTTAGCATATTTGTCGAGGCGACCGGTTACGCGATCATCAAAGCGCATACCCACGGCAATCAGTACATCGCATTCGTTCGTCAGTACGTTGGGACCGTAATTTCCATGCATACCCAGCATACCCACGGCAAGGGGGTGATCGGTCGGAATCGCACTCATACCCATGATGGTCCAGGCAGTGGGTATACCCGCTTTCTCGATGAATTGCATGAATTCCTGTTCTGCCTTACCCAGAATCACACCCTGTCCGAAAATCACGAAGGGGCGTTCGGCTTCGTTGATCAGTTTCGCTGCCTGCTCGATATATTCTTTGCGGATATGCGGCTTGGGACGATAGCTGCGCACATGTTCACATTTTTTATAACCCACGTATTCGAACAGCTGAATCTGCGCATTCTTGGTGATATCAATCAGCACCGGGCCTGGACGGCCACTCTTGGCGATATAAAATGCTTTAGCCAGTACTGCAGGAATTTCCGATGCATCGGTTACCTGGTAATTCCATTTGGTAACCGGCGTGGTGATATTGATCACATCGGTTTCCTGGAAAGCGTCGGTTCCCAGCAGATGGGCAAATACCTGTCCGGTTATCGCCACAATGGGAGTGGAGTCGATCATCGCATCCGCCAGTCCGGTTACCAGGTTGGTGGCACCGGGACCGCTGGTGGCGAATACCACCCCCACGTTTCCTGAACTCCGGGCATAACCCTGGGCGGCATGGATACCACCCTGCTCGTGACGAACCAGGATATGGTCGAGTTTGTCGCTATAATCGTACAGGGCATCATAGATGGGCATGATGGCGCCACCCGGATAGCCGAATATCGTTTTCACGTCTTCCGCTATCAGTGCTTCGAGAACGGCCTGTGAGCCACTAATTTTCTCAGTCTTCGTCGGTAACGCAGCCGTCTGCGGCTGACTTAACGTGCTTTGCATATTTATAAAGAATTCCTTTAGTTACTTTTAATGAGGGTTTTTTCCAGTTGGCTTTGCGTTGATCTATCACAGCCTGATCCACTTTGAGGTTGATCGTGTTATTAACCGCATCGATTTCGATGATATCATCATCTTCTACAATGGCAATCAATCCACCTTCATAGGCTTCAGGTGTGATGTGTCCGACGACGAATCCATGAGTACCGCCACTAAATCTTCCGTCGGTAATCAGCGCCACGGATTTACCGAGTCCCGCACCGATAATGGCAGATGTCGGTTTCAACATTTCGGGCATACCGGGAGCACCTTTCGGCCCCACATTGCGAATCACCACCACATCACCTGCTTTCACTCTTCCGCTGCTGATACCATTGATCAGTTCAAATTCCCCGTCGAATACACGGGCCGGTCCAACGAACTTCTCGCCTTCCTTGCCGCTGATTTTGGCAACGCTTCCGCCTTCAGCCAGGTTACCATACAGAATTTGCAGGTGACCGGTTTTCTTCAGGGGTGCTTCCAGCGGAACGATAATTTTTTGCTGTTCAAAATCCAGATCCGGTGCATCGGCCAGGTTTTCAGCCAGGGATTTTCCGGTCACGGTCAAACAATCGCCATGCAGTAAACCTTTTGATAAGAGGTATTTCATCACAGCTGGTACACCTCCGTACTGATGAAGATCCTGCATCAGGTATTTACCGCTTGGTTTGAAATCTGCGAGTACAGGCGTTTTATCACTGATCATCTGGAAATCATCCTGGGTCAGTTCAACGCCCACACTTTTTGCAATCGCAATCATGTGCAGCACAGCGTTGGTGGAACCACCGAGAATCATGATTACGGTTAGCGCATTTTCAAATGCCTTGCGGGTCATGATATCCTTCGGTTTGATATCTTTTTCTAAAAGCAGGCGGATGGCTTTCCCCGCTTCCCGGCATTCTTTCTGCTTTTCCTCACTCAACGCGGGATTGGAAGAAGAATAGGGCAGGCTCATGCCCAGCGCCTCAATGGCAGAAGCCATGGTGTTGGCCGTGTACATACCACCGCAGGCTCCTGCACCCGGACAGGAATGATGCACGATGCCTTTGAAATCTGCTTCAGAAAGCTGTCCGGCGATTTTTTGTCCCAGCGCTTCAAAAGCCGACACGATATTCAGATCCTGTCCTTTATAATGACCCGGAGCAATGGTTCCGCCATACACCATCAGAGCCGGACGATTCAGGCGGCCCATCGCCATAAGCGATCCGGGCATGTTTTTATCACAACCGGGAACGGTAATCAGTGCGTCGTAATACTGCGCACCGCAAACTGTTTCGATGGAGTCGGCAATGATATCGCGACTCACCAGTGAATACCGCATACCGTCGGTACCGTTGCTAATGCCGTCACTCACACCAATGGTATTGAATATGAGTCCCACAAGATCCTCCTTCCATACCCCTTCCTTGATGGTTTTGGCCAGATCATTCAGGTGCATGTTACAGGTATTGCCGTCATAACCCATGCTGGCAATGCCCACCTGAGCTTTGGCCAAATCTTCGTCTGTCAGTCCAATTCCGTACAACATCGCCTGCGCGGCGGGTTGCGTCGGATCCTGTGTAATCGTCTTTGAGTACTTGTTTAGTTCATTCGGCATGTGCAACGGTTATTTTAGTTCGTTTGTTATAGTCATAAAAATGATCCGCCTGCGGGCGGGGAACTTCCGAAGAGTATCAGATAATCGTTGATTTCCTCAGCTCAATATTTTCGGGATGCAGTTCCGTCGGAATTTTATCCTGCACCAGATCTGCCACCAGTTCACCAATGGTGGAGGTGAAATAGAAATTGGTCGGATCAATATCTTTTGTTACAAATCCATTTTCAAGTGTCCACTGTACGGCAGCCCTCACTTTGGATGCTTCGGCAGTAAGACCGAAATGATCCAGCATCATCGCGGCAGAGAGAATGGCCCCGAGGGGATTCGCAATATCTTTTCCGGCAGCCTGCGGATAGGAACCATGAATCGGTTCAAACAATGCTCCGCCATCTCCGATGGATGCGGAGGGCAGCAGACCCAGAGATCCGGTCAACACGCTGGCTTCATCACTCAGGATATCGCCAAACATATTTTCGGTAAGGATTACGTCAAACTGCGAGGGCTGCAGAATAAGTTGCATGGCTGCATTATCCACATAGAGATAATCCACCATGATATCGGGATATTGCTCTGCCAGCCCGCGAACAACGCTTCTCCAGAGGCGCGAAGTTTCCAGCACATTGGCCTT
>DATCJQ010000197.1:0-12110 GCA_036562745.1 Flavihumibacter sp. | reverse complement strand
ATCCGACGATGATAGCACGTTTGACCGAAAATTATTTTGGCAATGCGAATTTCTGCATCAGCGCGCTGGCATTAACCGGGGCGATGGCCAGTCTGCAGGATCAGCAGCACGCAACCCAATCGAAACAGCTCAATGCGGCCGCCCGCCAGTACACGCAGGATGCCCTACAGAAAGCGGGGCTGCGCTATATTCCTTCCTACACCAATTTCATCTATTTCAATCTGAAAAAATACAAGGGTGATTTTGCCGAGGAAATGCTAAAGAAAAATATCGTGCTGCGTTCCAGCGAACAACCCGACGGGAAATGGGGACGCGTGAGCATAGGCACGCTGGATGAAATGAAAACCTTCATCAAAACCTTACAGGATTTCAATTTTGGTTAAGAAGTTACAGACCCAACGTTTCAATCAGCTTTTGGTTGAACAGCTTCACTCCCCGCTGGTTAAGATGATCGGCATCGTAAAAATGAAGTGAATCATCGAGCTGCATAATCTTGTTGAAGTTGTAGTACTCAAGTCCGCAGGAGCTGAAAACGCTATCGATATAACGCTGGTTGGTATAGGAATTATAGAGGCCGGAGGTCAGCGGAGGAAATACCAGTATCGTTTTGATACCGCGCTCCTTCAGCATCTCCAGGTTCTTGTGAAATTTGCTAAGTTGCATCCTGCGAAATTTCCATTCCTGCTTCGGATAGGTCTGATATTTAAATGTGTCCATATCCCGTTCAACATAACCGCCGGGCACATAAGTATCCGTCATTCGCCTTAGGGGTTCCACAAAATCATCGTCCATATTAAACCAATCGCCTATCCCGGCGTAAATAAGGGTATTAAATGTTTTCAGGTTCCCCACTTCGAAAGTCATTCTGACAGAACCGAAATCATTATCGTCGTTTGTAATGATATCCAGCGAAGACTCCACACCGTCATTCACGAACTCATCGGGACTAATAGCATAGATCACGAGGCCGGGATTTATCCTGTCCAGATATCTTTCCAGCAACAAATTGGTTTGGATGGGGGTCTGGTTACTGGAGCCCAGATTAAATGTTTTTTTATCCTTAAAATTGCGGGGATCAAAACCACGATAGCAGTGGGATGAGCCCAGAAACAGAATATCGAGATCGGTTACCTGTTTTAATTCCGAAATACGGGTACGCATATGTCCGCTTCCACCCAGCTTGTACACCAGATTGGTTTTGGTAAAATCGATCCTGCCGGTTACAAACACCAGGATGGTATAGGCGATGAACAATATGGCAAAAAACAGCAGTAAGTCCTTAATAAATTTTCTCATGGATCAGAATTGAAAATAAATAAAGGGGGTTTCCTCTGTTTTCATATACATACCCATCAGGTAAATGATAAGCATATAGAAGGACCATCGGACTGCTCTGTTCCAGCCAAGTCCCAATTTTTCAATGGCGTATTGATCTTCCCTGCCTGCCCATTCCAGCACCAGGAAAAACAGGAGCAGGAAAACCAGTGGTCGCACATTTCCAAATCCGGCCAGAGAGGGCACCGATAATAAGGAAGTTGAGAAGATGCCGCCGATATATTCCAGGGCGTGTCCGAGGCTTTCCGCTCTGAAAAAAATCCAGGCGAACACGGTTAAACCAAAGGTTATCCCGATTTGCAGCAGTTCCTTAACCGTCGGAAACCATCTTCTCTGAGCAACCGTATCCAGATGGGTGCGGTTGGTATGGGTAAGCAGCATGGGCAGGAAATAGAGCGCGTTGAGCAATCCCCATATGATGAAGGTCCAGTTGGCGCCATGCCAGAATCCGCTGACAATAAAAATGATGAAAGTGTTTCTTACCGTTTTCCATTTTCCTCCCCGGCTGCCACCGAGTGGGATGTAAAGATAATCCCTGAACCAGGTGGTGAGGGAGATATGCCATCTTCTCCAAAACTCTGCGATATCTCTCGAAAAATAGGGGAAGGCAAAATTTCGCAAGAGTTCAACCCCAAAGAGCCGTGCTGTTCCCAGCGCTATATCCGAATAGCCTGAAAAATCACCATAAATCTGAAAGGCAAAGAAAACTGCACCCAGAACCAGGGTACTTCCCGGCAGAGAACCCGCGTTTTCAAAAA
This sequence comes from Flavihumibacter sp., assembly GCA_036562745.1. Lineage (GTDB taxonomy): Bacteria > Bacteroidota > Bacteroidia > Chitinophagales > Chitinophagaceae > Flavihumibacter. The sequence continues at coordinate 10,017 of DATCJQ010000197.1, read as the reverse complement.
TCTGGTTGGCAAAGCCGGCACAATTGTCGGCAATTACGACCTTTTTGAAGAGTCCCCATAGTATCTGCCGCAAACCATTGACCGCTTTGGAGTAGTCGAAACTACGCTCCTTCTTGATTTGAGGCAATAAATGGGTGGCCCTTTCAATCGGACCAGCTACCAACAGCGGGAAAAAACTGACAAATACTGCATAGTCAACGAAATTCTTCTCCGCCTTGATTTTGTTATTGTAGATATCAATTACATAGGACAATCCGTGGAATGTATAGAAGGAAATCCCAACGGGCAGAACGAGATTGAGAAAACGGGGGTTAACTTGAAATCCCAACAGAGCAACTGCATCTGCAAAGGACTCGGCGAAGAAATCATAATATTTGAACACACCCAGAAAACCCAGGTTCACGATAACGCTCAGCCAAAACCAATATCGTTTTTGTTGATGATTTCCGGACTGCTCCATTTTCAACCCGGTGAAATAATCGAGAAGGGTTGAAAACATTAAAAGGAAAAGGAAACGCCAGTCCCAGCAAGCATAAAAGAAATAGCTAGCTACCAGTAAAAGTACATTTTGAGCTTTGGGGTTTTTCCTGGCTACAAACCAATAAAGCAGAAAGACAACGGGTAAGAAAAGCGCAAAATCAATCGAGTTAAAAAGCATTGGTTGTTGTTAACATTATTGGATGCCGCTCCATTGGCACTTTCCACCTTATCAATTTATTTCCTTCTCCCTTCTCCATTCTCCCTTCTCCCTTCACCCTTCCCCCTTCTCCCTTCTCCCTTACCTTGCAAACCATCCTCTTCCCAGTTCCTCTCTGAACGGCCAGGGAACGAGTAAAAGTATCAGTAACAACGCTGCAACCAGCAAACCAAAAGCTTTTTTATGTTCAGCAACTCCTGCAGTAGCGGACTTGCCTTTACCACGGGCTACGGTAATCAGGGCAATCACGATAATCATTCCCAGTGGGTGTTCCACCGTGAAGAAGCGGGCGGCGGTATTTTTCATCACTTCGCCGAAACCCATTCCCTGGATTGTTTTCAGTCCGAATGCGCCGATAAACCACTGGATTAATCCGATCAGGAATGTGATATGTGCCGACATCATCAGGAAGAAATCGATCTTCCGGTCGGTTGCCGTATAACCCAGTTTTTTCGACATGCCGGTATAATGTCTGTAAATGGCCACCAGCAATAAAATCAGAATAACCCAACGCAAAAGGCTGTGCAGATGCAGAAGTCCTGTGTACATATTAATTGTTTTTGATTTGATTTATTCAACCCAGTCAGCTACAAATATATTCGTATCCCTTGTACCACCATTGTTTCGATTGCTGCAGAATACAATTTTTTTCCCGTCGTAGCTGAACATGGCGAAAGCATCGAAGCCTTTATCGCGACTGATCTTCACTCTGTTGCTGCCATCGCCGTTCATCATATACAGATTAAAGGGAAATCCTCTCTTATACTCATGATTCGATGCAAACACAATTCGTTTACTGTCGGGCATGAATACCGGTGCCCAGTTCGCCTGTCCGAGCGAGGTTACCTGTTTCACATCACTGCCATCTATATTGGCGGTGAACACTTCCATATTGGTAGGCGCCACCAGGTGTTCGGCCAGCAGGGCTTTGTACTCCCGCAATTCCTCTTCGGTTTTGGGACGGCTGGCACGCCAGATAATTTTCTTGCCATCGGGACTGAACCATGCCCCGCCATCATAACCCGGCGCATGGGTGATTCGTTTTTCCTTTCCGGTTTCCAGATCCATGATATAAAGTTCCAGATCGCCGTCCTTATCACTGGTATAAACCATTTTTTTGCCATCAGGAGAAAGCGTGGCTTCGGCATCATACCCTTTGGAGTTGGTAAGCTGCTTCACGATTTTACCGGTTGTATCGGCCAGAAAGATATCGTAAGTTTCATACAGCGGCCAGATATAGCGGTTGCCATATTTGGACCGGTCGGGCACGGGCGGACACTCATCGCCGCCCAGATGGGTGGATGCATAAATAAAATGCTTTCCGTCGGGCAACCAGTAAGCGCAGGTGGTGCGTCCTTTGCCCGTACTAACCAGTTTGGGCACAAAGGGTTCATCCTTACTGGTTGGAATCTTGCCTATATAGATCTGATCGCAGGGTATTCCCTCTGCCGGATTCGTTTTTTGAAAGATCAGGTATTTGCCGTCGTAGCTGAAATATGCTTCGGCATTATCGCCCCCGAATGTGAGTTGACGCAGGTTGCGGAAATGCGTTTCATCGGGATAGTGCACGGTATCAGCAGAGACAATGGCAGTCAGTCCGGTATTCTCCCTGCTGAGGGTGCCGGAGTTGCTCATCTCCATGCCGGAACTGCCACTGTGAGAAAAACCGTAAAACAAGAAGGCAGATAAACCTGCCAGGATCCAGGAATTCATCATTTGTGCGCTATTTTACTTAACAAATGTATTGGTATAATACTCATTTTTATTGAAAACCATAGATTTGACAAATGAAATCAGGGTTAATCAGTCCAGTTTTGGCAGGACTTATCTTACTGGGAGCCTGCAATAACCAGGAAACCAGGGATCCGGAAGACAGGTCCGTGTTATTGGAAGAACCGTACAGGGAGATTACCGATAGCATCAATAATGATCCGAAAAATGCGACGCTTTACGAGCGGCGGGCGGCCTTGTTGACGGAAGGCGGACAGTTGGATCTTGCGGAAGCTGATCTCCTGAAGCGATACGAGCTCGAGCCCAGTGAAAAAAATGCGGAACAACTGGTAAACATGCTTTTCATGACCGGTAAAAGTCGTGAAGCGGTGCGCCTGCTGGATAAGTTGATTAAGGAATATCCGCAGAACCCACAGTTTCAGCGTCGTTACAGCGAAGCATTGACCAACAACGGGCAGATCAGCGCAGCAATCAGCTCCTTTGATCAGATCCTGGCCACCGATTCCACAGATTTCGAAGCCTGGTTTGAACGCGGTTTGCTTTACCTCGAAGAGAAGGATACGGCAAAAGCTGTACAGGATCTGGAACGCTCATTCCGCCTGCAACCGCTGCAGCTTTCGGCGCTCACCCTGGCTAATATTTATGCTGAAACGAAAAACGCCCGCGCCATTCAGCTGGCTGATCTGGTGATTTCCCGCGACAGCACCCGGGAAATGGCAGATCCTTATTTCATTAAGGGGATTTATTACGTGAACACGGGTCAGCCATCCAAAGCACTCGATATGTTCAATGCCTGTATCCGCCTGAACTGGAAATTCCAGGAAGCTTATGTGGAGAAAGGCATAATCTATTTTGAGGCCGGGAACCTTGATGAGGCACTTCAGCAATTCAAGCTGGCGGCCACGGTTTCCAACACCTATCCCGAAGCCTATTACTGGCAGGGACGTTGTTACGAGGCGCTGAACATGAATGAAGAAGCCCTGGCCAATTATCGTCGGGCGTATGCGCTTGACCGTGAGTTTCATGAAGCCGTGGAAGGTGCGGCACGCGTGGAAGGAAAGATTAGCAAATAATTAAGATCAAATCCGAAATATGATTGTAGCTCCCTCTTTACTGGCTGCCAATTTTCTGAATCTTGAATCGGAAGCCCGGATGCTGAACGAAAGTGAGGCCGACTGGTTTCACCTCGACGTAATGGATGGACGATTTGTAAATAATATCAGTTTCGGGTTACCCGTCATCCAACAACTGCGAAAAGCTACCAAAAAGCTGTTCGATGTGCACCTGATGATCGAGGAGCCGGAAAAATATACGGCTGCATTTGCCAAAGCCGGAGCGGATCTGCTCACCGTTCACATGGAAGCCTGCCGTCACTTGCACCGGAATATCCAGGAAATTAAGGAGATGGGCATGCTCGCTGGGGTGGCCATCAATCCGCATACACCCGTTCAGCTCTTGCAGGACATCCTGGCCGATATTGACCTGGTGCTGGTGATGAGCGTAAATCCGGGGTTTGGCGGACAAAAATTCATTCCGCATACGCTGCAAAAAGTGAGCACGCTGCGGCAGCGAATCGATCAACTGGGATTGAATGTAAAGATCGAAGTGGATGGCGGTGTGGATCTGTCCAACGCCAAATCACTAGCTGATGCCGGCGCCCATGTACTGGTGGCCGGAAGTTCGGTGTTCAATGCACCCGATCCCAAGAAAGTGATTGCAGATCTTAAGCGTTGCGATCAGTGATGAAAGTCTTATCCATCCTGTTTGCCTGTTGTGTTAGCCTGGCCCTGGCCTGCCTCAGCTCTGTTTGTTTGCCCGTGCCCGTACAGGCTCAGGTTAAAACAGCCCGGCTGACCGGAAAGATTATCGACCAGGATGATCAGCCCCTGGCGAAGGTGACCATCACCATACTTGGCAAACAAACCGCAACCGCCTCCAACGATTCAGGATATTTTGAACTAACGGTGCCGGCCAACCGCGCATTTGCCCTTGTGTTCACCCATGCCGGATACAAGACATTGCAGCGGAATTTCATGCTGAATACAAAGGAAGATGAATATGTGCTGGTGCGTCTGACCCCCTCCACCCGCGAACTGGCAGAAGTAACGGTAACGGATGACCGAAGCAGGCGCGAAACCGGATTGATTACGTTGAATCCGAAGCAGGCGATCAATTTGCCTGCGCCTGGCGGCGGTATTGAGAGTCTTATCAAGATTATGGTGGGGTCGAATAACGAGCTTACCTCCAACTACAATGTGCGGGGTGGCAGTTATGATGAGAACCTGATCTACATTAACGATTTTGAAATTTTCCGTCCCTACCTGGTACGAAACGGGCAGCAGGAAGGACTGAGCTTTATCAACCCCGAGTTAACCCGTACCGTGCATTTCTATAACGGTGGATTTCAGGCGCGATACGGTGATAAAATGTCGAGCGTGCTGGATATCCAATATAAAAAACCGAAGGATCAGGGCGGATCGGCCTATATCGGACTGCTTGAGCAGGGAGTTCACTTCGAGGGAACCGGCTTCAAAAACAAATTCAGTTATCTGATTGGTGCCAGGAACCGCAGCAATCGCAATTTGTTGAGCAGTCAGGAAACCAAGGGAAATTATGTTCCCTCTTCAGCCGATATACAGGGATTGTTCAGCTGGCAGTTTTCGCCCAAATGGTCGGCTGAGTTTTTTGGCAATTTATCCCGCACCCGTTTTTCGCTGGTACCGGAATTCAGTCAGCCCAGCACCTCCGTGTTTTCACCGTTTTTTACGAGCAATATTGGACTGGATATTTACTTCGACGGGCGCGAGAAAGACCGCTATGCCACCAATATGGCGGGACTATCCATCACCAAACAGGTCAGCAAGAATCTTCGGCTCAAGTGGCTGGCATCCTGGTTTGAAAACCGGGAGGAGGAATCGATCGATATCGCGGGAGCCTATCTCTTTGGTGAGCGATCCTTCGACCGCAGCAAACCCGATTTTGGCCTGATCGTAAATCCGATGGGTGCCGGCCTGTTTCACCAATACGCGCGGAATCGGTTAAACATCGGCGTGGCCAATTTCAGTCACAAAGGCTCTTATGACCACGGCAGACATTACCATCAATGGGGATTTTCCCTCGATCGACAGCATATTAATGACCGTTTGCGTGAATTCGAGTATCAGGATTCCGCAGGCTACAGTCTGCCCTATAATCCGGGTGAATTGTCCCTGTACCGTTCCACGCGCTCGGCGGCAGATCTCACCATTCATCGTTTAAGCGCTTACTGGCAGGATAATATTTCGCTTGGCGACAGTTCCGGCACCATCCTGCAACTGGGTGCGCGGATCAATTACAATGATCTCAATAACGAGATCCTCGTGTCGCCGCGCGCCGGAATATCGTGGAAGCCATCGCGATGGGATCGTGATATCGTGTTCCGGGCCAGCACCGGTTTATACATGCAGCCTCCCTTCTATCGCGAGTTGCGCCGCTACGACGGCACCATCAACCAGGAACTGAAAGCGCAGAAGAGCTGGCAAATAAGCGGCGGATTCGATTATCATTTCCCGGCTTTCAACCAGATCCTGCGCCTGACTACCGAAGCGTATTACAAGCAAATCTGGGATCTGGTTCCCTATGATATCGACAATGTTCGCCTGCGTTATTTTGGTGAGAACCGGGGCAAGGCCTATGCAGCCGGACTGGAAGCGCGCCTCTATGGCGAACTCGTGAAGGATGCCGAAAGTTATCTGAGTATCGGGCTGATGCGCACCCGCGAGGATATTACCGACGATTACTATTACAAATACCGGGTGGATGAACAAAATCAGCCGATTGACAGCAGCTGGCAGCAGAACGGATTTTTACGTCGTCCGACAGACCGGCTTCTGACCATTGGCATGTTTTTCCAGGATTATCTCTCCACCAATAAAAACATCAAGGTTTATATCAATGGAATTTACGGCTCCAATCTTCCATACAATATTCCCAACTCAGTACAATATCGCAACGGCCTCCGCATCGATCCCTATATTCGGGTGGATTTGGGTTTCAGCGCCCTGTTACTGAACAGCGACCGCTCCAAGCGTCGCCGCCATGCACCCTTCCGCAGTTTCGAGAATATCTGGGCCTCGCTCGAAGTTTTCAACCTGATCGACCGTGCCAATACGATTTCCTATCTTCTTATCAAGGATTTCTCGAACACAACTTATGCCATACCGAATAGGTTGACACCCAGGCTGGTTAATGTGAAGTTGGTGGGGAGATGGTGAGAGGCTGGCAAAGGAGACAAAGGAGACGAAGGGAACGAAGGAGACAAAGGGAACGGGGTAACAAACGGGTTAAAACACCATTGCCTGGCAATAAACAAATCGGGATTTTCGCATTATGGTTTACAAACTTGAAGAATTACATGTTTATGACCTATCCGTGAAGCTTGCAATGGACATATTCAGCTTGTCAAGAACCTTTCCATCAGATGAAAAGTATTCGCTGGCTTCTCAATTGAACCGTGCTGCCCGTTCGGTTTCCCTTAATATTGCTGAAGGTTGGGGACGTAGAATATATCCAGCCGAATTCAAGAAATCACTCGTTTATTCTTTGGGATCAGTGGAAGAAACAAAATCTGCACTTTCTTTCGCCCACCTATGTGGGTTTATCACTTTGGAAAAATTCGACCACCTTAGAATTCAGTATAAAATGGTAGCGGCCCAACTACATAAACTCTACAACAATTGGTAGGTTCCTACTCCACCTTTCCCCCTCTCTCCCCAGGTCCACTGTTCCCTCGTCCCCCTTGTTCCCTTGTCCCCTTCGTTTGCTTACATTTGCTGCATGACAAAACTCTCAGTTAACATCAACAAAATTGCGACGATCCGGAACAGCCGGGGAGGCAATAATCCCGATGTGGTGAAAGCGGCTGTGGATGTCCAGATTTTCGGGGCAGACGGGGTTACCGTGCACCCGAGGCCGGATGAGCGGCATATCCGCTATGCCGATGTGCGGGCCATCAAACCGATAATCACAACGGAATTCAATATTGAGGGAAACTGCCGCGAACCCAAATTTGTGGACCTGGTGCTGGAAGTAAAACCGCATCAGGTGACCCTGGTGCCGGACGCCGACGGACAACTGACTTCAGACCACGGCTGGAATACGATCGAGCATAAAGACTACCTGATCGAGATGATCCGCATCTTTAAAAATGCGGGTATCCGTACGTCCATCTTTGTGGATCCCGTAGTCGAAATGGTGGAAGGCGCTGCGCTGACGGGCACCGATCGCATTGAGTTATACACCGAGGGTTATGCAAGGAATTTCCCTACTGATAAGGCTAAAGCCGTGGCGCCCTATGTGCAGGCTGCGCAAAAGGCCAGGGAACTGGGACTGGGTATCAATGCCGGTCATGACCTCGACCTGCAGAACCTGCAGTATTTCTCACAACAAATCCCCTTTATTGATGAAGTTTCCATCGGGCATGCTTTAATCTGCGATGCACTTTATTACGGACTTGAAAATACCGTTCAACTTTACAAGAGGCAGTTGGGGAATGGGTGAAGGGAGAACGGAGAAGGGAGAAGGGGGAAGGGTGAAGCGAAGGAAGAAGGAGGTCGAATTCACTGAGAGATTTCAATGAGCGGTAACAGGCTCTGACGACAATTCGGTAATTTACTGGCTGAATGAAAGAGATTCGCGCCATAGTAAATGCCTACGATCAGGCGGTTAAGGAAGGAAAACAGACGGCCCTGCTGACGGTGGTTCAGCTCGAAGGGTCCTCCTATCGCCGGCCCGGGGCCCGGATGCTGGTAACCGAAGACGGGCAACTAACGGGGGCTATCAGCGGTGGATGCCTGGAAGGCGATGCCCTGCAAAAAGCCCTGCTGGTCTTGCATTTGCAGGAACCCCGCATTGTAACTTACGATACCAGCGAGGAAGATGAAGCTGGAATGGGCGCGCAATTGGGCTGCGCCGGCATCATCCAGGTGCTGATCGAACCCATTCAATCGAATCAGCCCGATAATCCCATTGAACTTTTACGGAAAGGAATACAACGCCGGCAGGCTTTCGCGGTTGCCACGGTATTCTGTCTCGACCATAAACAAGGTTCGCATTGGGGAACCTGCGGCCTGCTCGATGAAACAGGAGCCAATTTCCCGGATCTAGTGTGGAGAGACTGGCTCCATAACAATGCCATAATCGCACTGCAAAGCCGGCGTTCTGCCTGGACAACCCACAGTTCAGACGATAAAAAATGGACCTGCTTTATTGAATATGTACCGGCTCCGATATCGCTTTGGGTGATTGGCGCCGGTAATGACGTGATCCCCCTGGTGACGATGGCCCAAACCCTGGGCTGGGATACCACGGTAATTGACGGTCGCCCTGCGCTGGCCAATATCGATAGATTTCAGTCCGGATGCCAGGTCATTGTATCGCGTCCGGAGCAAGCCCTCAGCCGGTTGAAACCGGACCCCAGAACCGCCGTGGCACTAATGACACACAATTACCACTACGATAAAGCAATGCTGAAAGTCCTGCTGGATACACCGGTAGCCTATGTCGGCTTATTGGGCCCGCGGAAAAAGAGAGACCGGATGCTGGAGGAACTCAAAGCAGAAGGGACGCTGATCGCCCCGGAACAGCTTGATCGATTATACGGTCCGATCGGACTTGATATTGGCGCGGAAACATCAGAAGAGATTGCCCTTTCCATTCTGGCAGAAATCCAGGCGGTAATGACCGGAGGGAACGGGTTATCGCTTCGCAATAAAACCACCGTAATTCATGACCGAAACTGCCAACTTGCATAATTTATGAGAGGTGCCGTAATCGTTTTGGCTGCCGGCAAATCCGAGCGCATGGGTAGCCCCAAACAACTCTTACCTTACAGAGGAAGGCCCCTGGCGGCGCATGCGATCGGATCGGCCCTGGATTCGGGTATCGGTCCGGTGGTGGTGGTAAGCGGCGCCGTGGACCTGAAGGTGGAGCTGGGGGGAATAGATAACGCACAGAACCGGGATCAGACCCCACTGATCTGGGTGCGGAATGAAAACTGGGCAGCGGGCATCGCGGGCAGCATCAAAGCGGGGCTCACCCATCTTCTGCAATTGGATGACAAACCCGAAGCCGTGCTGATTATGGTGGCGGATCAGCCCCACGCGGATGCTGATCTCCTTAAACAACTCTGGCAGCTTTGGGAAGGAAATGAACAATCCATGGCCGCCTGCGGTTATGATGGTATTTTGGGAACACCGGCTGTGTTCGGAAGGAGTCGCTTCGAAGCCCTGCTGGCGCTTTCGGGTGATGCAGGGGCCAGGAAAATCCTGCTTACCTGCCCGGAGGATGTCGTTACCCTGACATTTCCTGCGGGAGCAATCGATATCGATACGCCGGAAGATTACGAAAAACTGAAGCAGTAAAATGAGCGAAATACTAACTGACAGGTATAACCGATTTCACAACTACTTGCGGATATCCCTTACGGATAACTGCAACCTGCGCTGCTTTTACTGCATGCCGGAGGAGAATTATGAGTTCACGCCGGCATCCCGATTGATGCAGGCCGATGAAATGGAAGCCATCGCCCGGCTCTTTGTGAAGCATGGAGT
>DATCJQ010000190.1:0-6505 GCA_036562745.1 Flavihumibacter sp. | reverse complement strand
GGTACCCGACGGGTGAGGGGGTGTTTTAACCCAAAGCCTGGAGAATATCACCCAAAATGTCGTCGCGGTACTCGAGGCCGACGGAGATCCGGATAAGGCCGGCGCTGATACCGACGGCCATGCGCTCCTCTTCGGTCAGCTTCCCGTGTGTGGTGCTGGCGGGGTGGCTTGCGATGGAACGGGTATCGCCCAGGTTCGCGGAGAGTGATAACATCTTCAGAGAATTCAGGAACTGGCGACCGGCATCGATACCGCCTTTCAGCTCAAAACACACAATGCCGCCGCCATTTTTCATCTGCTTTTTCGCAATGTCATGATGGGGGTGCGAAGGCAGATAGGGGTATTTCACCCAGGCCAGCTTCGGATGATTCTCCAGCTGCTGAGCCAGGTACAAAGCATTGGAGGCGTGCCGGTCCATCCGCACTTCGAGGGTTTCGAGGCTCTTACTCAGCACCCAGGCATTGAAGGGTGAGAGGGAAGGACCTGTGCTCCGACAAAATTGGTACACTTCCTTAATCAGCTCCCTGCGGCCAAGCACCACGCCGCCGAGAACCCGCCCCTGTCCGTCCAGCCATTTCGTGGCCGAATGAATCACCAGATCCGCACCAAACTGAGCCGGCTGCTGAATCACCGGAGTGGCGAAACAGTTGTCGACATTCAGGATCAGTTTGTATTTATCGGCCAGTGCCCGCACCACGCTGAGGTCGATCACTTCCAGCGCCGGGTTGGTGGGCGTTTCGAGATAAATCATTTTGGTATTGGGACGAATCGCCGCCTCCCAGCTTGCCAAATCACCGGCATCAACATAGGAGTGCTCAATGCCGTATTTGGGAAGAATTTTGGTAATCACAGTATGGGTGCTGCCGAAAATACTGCGACAGGAAAGCAGGTGGTCACCCTGCTTCAGGAGCGCCATAAAGCTGGCGAAAATCGCGCTCATACCGGATGCGGTGGCAAAACCGGCTTCGGTTCCCTCGAGAGCGCACATCCGGTCCACGAATTCCTGCACATTGGGATTGCTGAACCGGCTGTAAATATTGTCGTCGGTCTCATCTGCAAACGCAGCGCGCATTTCCTCGGCATCGTGAAAGCAGAAACTGCTGGTCAGGAACATGGGCTGCGAATGCTCCATCTCACCCGTACGATCGATCTGGGTACGAATGGCTCTTGATATGGGATGTTTCATGTTTTTAAGTACTTATTCTTTTATCCGCACTTCGTAAGTAATTACACAACCCGCGCGACGAAGGGTCTCCGCCACCGAGCAGTATTTATCCATCGACAGTTGCGCGGCACGCTGGGCCTTATCGGGGTCAATATTGCCTCCGAGGGTGAAAATGATTTTCGCGGAAGTCCAGAGCGCCGGAACTTTGTCGGCCTCGCGCTCCGCCTCTATATGCATATCGAAATAAGTGATCTCCTGCCGTTGCTTCTTCAGGATGCTCACCACATCAATGCCGCTGCATCCACCGAGGCCCATCAGCAGCAGTTGCATCGGACGCACGCCATAGTTGGTGCCCCCGGTTTCGGGACTGGTATCAATACGAACAACATGACCATTGGCGTCCCTGGCTTCAAAACCATAATCTCCTGAAGCACGAAGCACATCGATTTTAATCATACAGCGTTTATTTTTTTGTCAATTCTTACAAAGGTAACGGTGGGAGCGTTTATTTTGCAGTTATGCAGCATCGTTTTGTATCGTCTCAACCCTTTACCCTGGAGACCGGTGCCGTTTTAGAGGGGGTTGAGATCGTCTATCATACTTATGGAACCCTGAATGCCGATAAGTCGAACGTGGTGTGGGTTTGTCACGCTCTGACCGCCAACGCCGATGTGGAAGCCTGGTGGCCCGGACTGGTGGGACCAAACTGCGCCATCAATCCCGATGACTATTTTATCGTTTGCGCCAATATTCTGGGCTCCTGCTACGGGAGCACCGGCCCATTGTCGATCAATCCGGCTACCGGACAACCGTACTATATGAGTTTTCCCCAGCTCACCATCCGGGATATGGTGAAAGCTCATATCCTGCTCCGAGAGCACCTCGACCTGCCGGAGATCTTCCTCCTGATGGGCGGTAGCATGGGCGGATATCAGGCGCTCGAATGGGCCATCATGGAGCCAAACGTTGTTAAGCGCTTATTCCTGATTGCCACCGCGGCTTCGGAAAGCGCCTGGGGGATAGCCATCCACGAATCACAGCGGCTCGCGATAGAGGCCGATCCCGGCTGGCGCGATGAGGACCCGAAAGCCGGAGCAGCCGGACTGAAAGCGGCCCGCGCCATCGGCATGCTCACCTACCGGAACTACACGGCCATGCGCGATCAGCAACGCGAGGAGGATGTCAATAAGATCGATCATTTTCGCGCGGCATCGTATATCCGCTATCAGGGCGAAAAACTGGTGAGCCGTTTCAATGCTCAGTGTTACTGGATCCTGACCAAGGCGATGGACAGTCACAATATTGCCCGCCACCGTGCCGAATCCGAAGAGAAAATGCTGGCTCAGATCACCCAGCCCAGTCTGGTGATGGGGGTGTCGAGTGATCTGTTATGTCCGGTTGCCGAGCAGGTTAAACTGGCTTCGCACCTTCCCAATGCGCATTATATTGAGATCGACTCGAATTATGGTCACGATGGCTTCCTGGTGGAATCGATGATTATTGGTGAGCAGTTGGATCACTGGATTAAGAATGTGTAGTAATCTGTGGAGAAGGGAGAAGGGAGAAGGGGGAAGGGGGGCAAGCTGTGTGTGCAGGCTTGCCGCAATAAAAAAAGTATAACACTATTCGTTAGCAACCAGGTTTTGATAAACTGATTGAAACAAGAAAGCTCCGCCATTGCGGAGCTTTGCTTTTTTCTTTTGTGTTTCTTTGGTTTTGTTGGAGTGTTTGGTTTGAGTTTGCTTAATTGAATTTCGAATTATAGTCAGAGGGCTAGCGCAATATGTATATCTGTTCAATAAGCGATTTGGTTTAATGATAAATTTCGTTTAGCCGGAAGGGTTACTTTGTGTCCCTGGTCTGCCGCACCTGCTAAATACCACTATACAATCTTAATCCGACTCATCACCGTACTCCTGTTCGCCTTACTCACCGGAATTTTTGCATTCGCGATATACAGCATATTATCCCGGATATCTGAAATCTTATTCATGTTGATGATATAGGAACGATGCACCTTACAGAACACATCGGGATTTATTTTTTCCGTCAGTGCTTTAATCGTATTGTGACTGATGATCTTCTTATCGTGCGTGATGAACTTCACATAATCGCCCATGCTTTCGATATAAAGAATATCGTCGTTGTTCAGGCGGATCAACTTGCCATCACTTTTGATAAACACATGACTCATTTCTTCCGGTTCCTCTTTTTTCTCTTCGGTCACTTTCAGCTTGTCGAGCGCCTGTACAAAACGCGCATAACTGAACGGCTTGTGCAGAAAATCGGTGGCGCTGTATTCAAAAGCATCGAAGGCGTATTCCGTCTTGGACGTGGTCAGAATCACCTGAGGCTGATACTGCAGCTGGTCAAGCAAACTGAAGCCATTCGCCCCCGGCATCTCGATATCGAGGAAAATCAGGTCAACGGCATTTTCGCTCAGGAAAGGCACCGCTTCCTCCGTGGTCGTAAAGGTTTTGATTACGTTTACTCTTCCGCTTTTTAAACAGTATTTCTGCAGCACATCGGCGGCAACGGAAAGGTCTTCTACGATAACAGCTGTAAATTTCATGACCATTATAGTTTTAAGGATTCCTGGATTTTAATAGCTTCCTGTTTAATCAGTTCGAGTCCTGATTGTATAAACGGTTTTTCCTGCTCCAGTCGTATAAGCGCGTCGGGAATTGTGGGATTTCCCCCTAAAAACTTCTCCAGATCCTGAAAGCGCTGCTGGTATAAGGGTAAACCGCAATAACCCCATAGGGGTTTTACTAAGTGTACTCTGCGTTTGAGTTCGGGAATTTCACCATTCTCTGCCAGGCAGGTAAAGCGGGCAGTCTCTTCTTCAATCTGTTGGTGAGAAGTGAGAAATATGTCGGCAATCGCAGTCCAGTCGTGGTCGTGCATCTCCAACAGAAATGCGCTGTCAAACTGGCTGCTGAGCTGGATCTCAGTATCCGAAATGGCTCGCATAGGGTACAATTTTTTGTTTGCTCGGTACGTTTCATAGGCGGAACGAAATCCGTCTACGAAAAACAAAACGATGAATCCTGCCAACATATTATCCGGAATCGTGAGATATTGGGAAAATTTAGCAGAGGATCTGTATCACCGCCAGGAAAACCTGCCGGCCACACCTCTCAAAACCCTGACCGAAGTGGGTATGGCTGTAGCCGGATTGAACATGATCCTCTGCACGGTCATGAAGGAATATATGGCTGCCTTCGCCTGTCTCGTCGTATGTTCCCTATTATTCCTATCGTATTTTTTGCGCTTATATAACCGCGTTGAACTCGCCAAATGGGTCGTGATCTTCAGCTTTAATGCCGGGGTGCTGGTGGTGAGTTATTTCGTGGGCATCAAATCAGGGGTATACCTCTACTATTTCCCTGTGATTTTCGCGATGATCTTCCTGATCGATACCAAAATCAGCAAGGATCTGATCATTGCCGAGATCGCCACCCTTACGTTTTTCGGGATCGCGTTTATTATCTCGCCGAATAACGGAAGCGGCAACCTGGTTCAGCAATCACATTATATCTATAACCTGCGGATCAATCTCACGCTTTCCCTGCTGCTAACAGGATTGGTGGCTTTCTCCATCCTCAAGGCCCTGAATAAAAAGGAAGAGGATATACGCGGAGAAAAGAATCTGGGTGATACCATCTTCAACACTTCGCTCGATGCAATCTTCATTGTCGATCTCGATACGCAACTTTTCTCGAACTGCAACCGCCGGGCGCTGGAACTGTTTAAGTGGTCATCGCGCGATGCGGTGATTGGTAAATCGGTGGAATCGCTGCTGGGTGAGGAATCGGACATGCGCATCCGCACCTTCAGCCGCGAGCCCTGGCAATCGCATTCGCCCTGGTCGGGCAATATGGAGTTCTCCGATGCGGAGGGCAGTCCCATTTTTGCCTACGTGAATTTTGTGGCTTTTGAGCACCAGAAGATCAAGTATGTGAAGATGAGTATTCTCGATATCACCGAGGTGAAAATTGCCGAAGTGGAAACCCTTAAGGCGAAGGAGCGGGCCGAGCGGGCTGCCCGGGTGAAATCGCGCTTCCTCAGTAATATGAGTCATGAGCTGCGTACACCGTTGAACGCGATTATCGGTACCACCAATCTGCTGCATCAGGAATACCACCTGAACAGTCAGCGGCAAATGCTGGATGTGCTCAAGCATTCCTCCGAGCATATGCTGACCCTGGTGAACGATATTCTCGACTACAGCAAGCTCGAGGCCGATAAAATGGATCTTAAGAAAGAGCCTTTTAATCTGCCTTCCTTCCTGGAGCGGGTGATCAGTGTATTTGAGAATCCGGCGCGACAAAAATGTCTGGAGCTGAAAGCCGATGTGGCTTCGATATACGGCATTGATATCATCAGCGATGAACTGCGCCTGCAGCAGGTGCTGAATAACCTGCTTTCCAATGCCATCAAGTTTACCGATGAGGGCGAAGTGAAGCTGGGCGTGAAAGTGCTGATGCGCCGCAGTAACAACGTGACCCTTCGGTTTAGCGTTAGCGATACCGGGATTGGTATTCCGAAGGACAAGCAGCCCCGCATATTCGACAAGTTTTACCAGGCCGACCTGGAGACCACCCGTAAGTATGGTGGCTCGGGACTGGGACTGGCCATCAGTCACTATATCGTGCAGAAAATGGGCGGCGATCTGATTGTGGAGAGCGAGCCCGGCAAGGGAAGTACGTTTAGTTTCACCGTGACCCTGCCCCTGCAGACCGAGCGGCAGAGCTATATCGAAGAGGTTCCGGTTTACCGTAACGACGATCTGACCGGTGTGAATGTGTTGGTGGCCGAGGATAATCCGATCAACATGATGGTGGTGAAGCGTTTCCTGGCCAAGTGGAACGCCAATATTATTGAGGCAGTGAATGGGGTGGAGGCCGTGAGTCTCTACGCCGAGCACCGCCCGGATATCCTGCTGGTGGATCTGGAGATGCCCGAGCTCGACGGCGCCGGAGTGGTGGCGCATATCCGCAAAACCGAAAAAGAGATTCCGATCATCGCCTTTACGGCGGCGGTCTACGACCATATGCAGGCCGACCTTATTGATAAGGGCTTCAACGACTTCATCCCCAAACCCTTCCGCCCGGAAGACCTCAAGCAGAAGTTGTTACAATATGCCCGCAACTTGCAACATGTGTAGTATTGTTTTTCATGGAAGCCGGTTTCTACCGGCTTTTTTTGTGGGGGGGGACCCGGAATTATTCAGGTAGAACAATTTCAGAAAGGGAAAAGTAAGGGGAAAAAATCGGGCTATGATTTCCAGAACGCCGCTTACTCTTGGCTTCTGCGCCGCCAACACGAGTATAGCGT
>DATCJQ010000179.1:0-1671 GCA_036562745.1 Flavihumibacter sp. | reverse complement strand
AGGCGATAAGAATCCGCGATACCATCGGTCCTCATCGGATCCGTCAGGTTTCGAACTGAAATTTCACATCGTTCCAGAACTGATCGAGCGTAATCAGACGGGGCTTGAAAAAGCTGATCAGATCGGGCCAGTCGTTTTGATTAAGCACGGATTTCCCCGGCAGCGCCTCGTAAATGCGGGAAATGACCTGCCCGGTTTCGTTGAAGGTTTCGCGCTCCCAGGTCCAGTTGAGTTCAACCGGTTCGGGTAATACCTCCGCTGCAGACTGCAACAAAGCCTTCACTTGTGAAAATTTTTCAAACTGTTCGAGACGAATGGCGCGATCGGGATGAGCGAGTGTAAACCCGATGGAAGCACCGCGGTTGGGAGTGTCCATCCTGATATAGATATGGCGGATACCCGTCTTGTAATTCAGCCAGTTCTGGCGTTCTCCGCTTGCTGATAAGATCGGGGCCATATACTGTCCCAATCTGGTATAAAACTGCTGTCTGATCTGTGATGCCTCCTGCCTTGAATACATCCGGCAAAATTAAATCGGGAATTGGGGAAAAAAATCGGGAAATTAGCAGCCTATTAGAAATACCTAGCACGGGAATTGCATGATATTTTCCGGAAGCTGTTTCTATTTACTGTTTACCGTTTACTGAAATCATATGCAGATACAATTTGTGAAAAACATTCAATTCACCCGTTTAATCAAGGCAGAGGGACGTTTGCGCGAGTTCAACTTCAGAAAAATGGTGATTCTCCAGGAGACACTTTTTTCGGTGGACGTGGTGGATGACCGGGGGAACCGTATCATGTTCCGCATGCGCAAGGGCGATAACAACCAGTGGTCCATTATTCCGCAACCCTTACCCAATTGGGTCCTGGAGCAGGAAAAGCAGATGAGCGAAATGATTGAGGAGGAACTTCATAATTAAGAACTTTCATAATTAACGGAACTGTAATAACTTTCCGGTTAGACTCAAACTAAGCTATGGCCGGAATTTTGGACTTGGTAGGAAACACGCCTTTAGTAGAACTAAAGCATGTTATAGTAAATCCCTCAGTAACCATTTACGCCAAACTGGAAGGCAATAATCCGGGTGGCAGCGTGAAAGACCGGGCCGCCTATGGTATGATCAAGGGCGCAATCGACCGGGGTGAACTCAAGCCCGGTATCAAACTCATTGAAGCCACCAGTGGAAATACGGGCATAGCCCTGGCCATGATTGCCAGCCTGTTTAATGTTGAAATCGAATTGGTAATGCCGGAAGATGCCACCCGCGAACGGGTGTTGAGCATGGAAGCATTCGGCGCCAAAGTAACCCTTACACCCAAGGAACGTTCGATGGAAGGCTCCATTGATTACGCCACTGCAAAAGTGGCCGAGGGCGGTTATCTGATGTTGAATCAGTTTGCCAATGAGGACAATTACAAAATGCATTACCGAACTACCGGTCCGGAGATTTGGCGCGACACAAACGGCACCGTTACCCATTTTGTATCTGCGATGGGAACAACCGGAACCATCATGGGTGTATCGCGCTACCTGAAAGAACAGAACCCTGCCGTTCAGATCGTGGGATGCCAGCCGACAGAGGGTTCGAAAATCCCCGGCATTCGCAAATGGCCGGAAGCCTATCTGCCGAAAATTTTTGAAAAGGACCGGGTAGACCGGATAATGGA
>DATCJQ010000178.1:0-5126 GCA_036562745.1 Flavihumibacter sp. | reverse complement strand
GTGTTCGATTATCTCAGACTGAAAGCTTCCACCGGCGTACTGGGTAATTTCAATACCACCCGTGCATATCCTGCTTACCCCTTTATCAATAGTAACTCATCTGCGGTATTCGGAACCACCCTGGAACCTGTTTATTCAGAGGAGTTCCTGGTGGATCCCAACCTGCATTGGGAAACCGTGCATTCCTGGGAAGTTGGATTGGAGGCAGATCTGCTCGATCGTCGCCTGCACTTCGAAGCCAATTACTACGATAAAAAAACCAAGGGCCTGTTGATGGAAGTTCGCTATCCGGGATTGCTTCCCTCGCTTCGTAATGGTGGCAGCATCCGAAACAATGGTTTCGAATTCGTAGCCGGATGGGAACAACGCTTCTCCAAAGACCTGGTGCTGAATGTAACCGGAAACCTCACCACCTATCGCAACAAAGTGCTGGAAATGGAAACCAGTTACCGCACATTATCGAGCAGTGAACAAACTGCCAGCCAGGTGGAACAGGGTTATCCCATGGGCTATTTCTACGGGCTGGTGGTGGAAGGTGTGTATCAGTCTTACCGCGATATCCTGCTTTCACCCGATAACACTATCAACGGAGGTAATGCACGTCCCGGTGATTTGAAATACAAAGACCTGAACGGCGATGGCGTAATCACCGATGCCGACCGCACCATGATTGGTAATCCCACCCCTGATTTTACCTACGGTATTACCACCAACCTGAGGTATAAGGGACTGGATTTCTCAATGGATCTGGCGGGTGTTTATGGAAATGAAATCTATCGGGTTTGGGGAACATCTGAACAGAAGAACTCAGTGTATAACTATCCCGCTAACTATATGCAGGGCTGGACAGAACCCGGAAGTTCCAATTTCATTCCCATTGTAAATGCATCGCACCTGATTAACCGTGCGCCTTCCACCTATGGCGTGGAAGACGGATCCTATTTCCGTATCCGGAACATATCGGTGGGATACAATTTCCTTGGGGTGAACAAGAAAGTGAATTTCATCAAGAATCTGAGAATATACACTTCCATCCAAAACCTGAAAACCTGGAAAAACAATCTCGGTTACTCACCTGAGTTTTCCGGCGACGCTACCTTCTGGGGTGTGGATTATGGAAGTGCATCCAGCGCATTGCCCAGGATCATCAGCTTTGGCCTGACCGCCAATTTCTAATTATCCATTAGATCATTATTAAAGGATTTTATCATGAATATGCGTAAACAATTAGTGCCGTTGGTAGTTATTTGTACGCTGCCGTTCGCTATGAGTTGCGAGAAGTTCCTGGAGCGCAAGCCGCTGCAGGCAACGATCGAGGATATACCGGGCGCGTTGGACGGACAGGCTAAGGGACTATATGGCGCCATCAGAAACTCGGCCAGTGAGCCCTTTGTGGGCGATGGGATGCAGAGTATTCCCTGGATCGCCATGAACGGTTTCCGCTCCGACGATGCTGAAATCGTGGCCGACCCGGGCGCTGCAGCCTGGCATCAGACCTACGACAATTTCCAATACACCAAAGACGATTGGGGAGCCGGACTTTACTGGGATAAACACTATGTAATGATCGGTCTCTGTAACAGCGTGCTGCACACGGCCGATGCCAACAATTTCACCGACGAACGATCCATGATCAACCGCGCCGAAGCCCGTTTCTTCCGCGCTTATACCTATTTCGATCTGGTTCGCACTTTCGGCGATGTTCCCATTATAGATTTCATCATCACCAAACCTTCCGATAACGAGGTGGAGAAATCACCCGCACAACAGGTATGGGCATTTATCGATGAGGATCTTGCATTCGCGGAACAATATCTTCCCATTACCTGGGAGCCCAAATATGCAGGGCGTCTGACACGCGGTGCCGCCAAAACCCTTCGTGCCAAAGCCCTCATGTATAACCAGCAGTGGTCAACCGCACTCGGATTACTGAAAGAAGTGATCGCGATGGAAGCTGCAGCCGGTTATGGACTGATTCCCGACTATTGGAGAGTGTTCAAAGAAGAAGGTGAGCTCGGACCTGAATCGGTTTTCGAAGTACAGGCTTCCAAAATTTCAGGTGACGGTAATATATACTGGAGCCGCCTCGGACAATCGCAGGGTATCCGCGGTTCCGGTACCTGGGACCTGGGATGGGGATGGAATACGCCCACCGAAGAACTCGTGAATTCATACGAGCCCGGCGACAAACGGAAAGAAGCCACCATCCTTTATTCAAATGAGTATGACGGAGGCGTGAACACCGGCGGATACGGACTTACACTACCCAATCTTTCCAACGCGAAATACTGGAACAAGAAAGTATATAACCGTTACGAACGTTACCTGCAGGCCGGATTAGGTACACCCAATAACGAAGCCCAAAATACCTGGGTTAACCACCGTGCTATCCGATATGCTGACGTACTCCTGCTTGCCGCCGAAGCAGCCAACGAAGTGGGCGGCGGTACCAACGGACAGGATGCCGCTACCTGGGTGAACCGTGTTCGCGCCCGGGCGGGATTACCACCCGTGGAATTCACCAGCCAGGCGGCAATGCGCGATATCATCAAACAGGAACGCAGGGCCGAATTCGCCATGGAGTTCGAACGATTCTTCGACCTGGTGCGATGGGGCGATGCGGTCGAGGTACTGGGGCCACTCGGCTACCAACACAAACATCGCTATTACCCCATTCCAACTCCGGCGCTGAATGCGAATCCGAAGCTGGTACAAAACCCCGAATGGTAACAGTTTTTCCAATTGAAAAAATTGAACAATGAAAACCTTCAATAAATTATTGCTTCTCTCCGCGGCGGTGGCCATATTCCTGCCCGCCTGTCAAAAGGATGACCGTCCCGAGTTGGGTGAGTATCCAACCGACGATTCGCGTCCGCCGTTAAAAGAGGGTCCGCTGCGCTTCTTCGTTCCTTTTAACGAGGATCCGCAGAAACGCTACGAAGCAAAAGACAGTATCTCCGGCGACCCGGCACAGGTACATCCCTTCGATCTTACCGATGGTGTAAACGGTAAAGCCGTGCAGTTCAACGATGCCGGCCGCGCCATCAAATACATGTCGGTAAACGATTTCAACCAGGCCACCAGTTTTTCCATCGCCTTCTGGATGAAAAACACCGAGAAGGGCAGAACGGAGTTCTTATTCAATATATCTGATCCCAAATACGAATGGAGTCAGAGTGCGATCTTCCTGTTGATGGAACACGGGTCGCCCACCGAAGTGACAATGAAGTTCTACCTGATGGACCAGTGGCTTGAATTCCCCGACGGTAACAAGTTCCCGCGTCCGGTGATGGATGGCGAATGGCATCATCTTGCATTCGTGTACGATGAAGCCACTTCCAAAATGACCTATTATTTCGACGGAGAGGCAGTACCCGGTCCGTCCAGCGCCACCGATGTAAAGAAAGACGGCAATCCGCGCGGGCCTGTCGATTTCTCCACCATCAAAAACCTGGTACTGGGCGGAGCAAACAAGCATGCAAATCTGCCCGGTCCCACCGATAGCTGGCTTCAAAGCTATACAGGTGCAATGGATCAATTCAGAATTTATAACAAAGCGTTGACGGCATCTGAGGTGAAAGACTTATTTACCGCAAAAGAATAATGAGGTACCTAACGCCTTTTGTTTTTATACTGTTTATGCTGTCCTGTAAAGAGGATAAAAATGGTTTGTTTGAAGAAATGCAGGCTAGTCATACCGGCCTGCATTTCGAAAACAGACTCGAAGACAAAGAACTGTTTAATATTCTCTATTATCTCTACTATTACAATGGAGGCGGCGTGGCCGTGGGTGATATCAACAACGACGGCCTGCCCGACCTCTATTTCACGGCCAATAGTAAAGGGAATAATAAGCTCTATCTCAATAAAGGGAATTTTCAGTTTGAAGATATTACCCAACAGGCAGGGGTGGCCGGAAATGCCGACTGGGCCTCGGGTGTGACCATGGCCGACGTTAATGGTGATGGCCGGCTCGATATCTATGTAACCGTTAGCAGCGGGCATCATAACCTGACCGGACATAACGAGCTTTATATCAATAATGGCGATAACACATTCACCGAGTCGGCTGCTCAATACGGACTTGCTTTCTCCGGTATGGGAACGCAGGCGGCTTTTTTCGATTATGATCGCGATGGTGACCTCGATGTTTATCTCCTGAATCATTCCCAAAAGCCCAATGCCAATATTGTCGATACGTCCGCACGCAGAAAATTCAGTGATGTGTCGGGCGACCGCCTGATGCGGAACGATATCGCTACCACCGGAAAGTTTACGGACGTGTCTGCCGAGGCTGGCATCTACCAAAGTGCACTTGGGTATGGTTTGGGAATTGCCATCGCCGATATTAATCACGATGGCTGGGATGATATCTATGTAGGGAATGATTTCCATGAGAACGACTATCTCTACATCAATCTTGGAAATGGTCGTTTTGCAGAAGCCGGAAAGGATTATTTCGGGCATTACAGCCGCTTCAGCATGGGAAATGATATCAATGATTTCAATAATGATGGCCTGCCGGATATCATCACGGTGGATATGCTTCCGCCTTATGAACGCGAATTAAAAACTTATGGAAGCGATGAAAATCCCGATACCTATAAATTCAAACTGATTCGGCACGGTTACCAGCATCAGTACTCCAAAAACTGTCTGCAGGTGAATAATGGCAGAGGTACCCCCTTTAGCGAAACCGCCCTGCTGAGCGGAGTGGCCGCCACAGACTGGAGCTGGGCGCCGCTTTTTGCCGATTTCGACAATGATGGCAATAAGGATCTCTTCGTTTCCAGCGGAATTGTGAAACGGCCCGTAGACCTTGACTACGTAAAATTCGTTTCCGACCTGGTAGCATCAATGGCCAGCGGAACGGATATGTCGAAGTACGATAAACAGGCTATTGATCAAATGCCCGATGGTGCATCGCATCCCTATTTCTATCAGGGTACCGGCGGGTTGCAGTTTATTGATCGCAGCGAGGAATGGGGAACCGCACATCTGAAGGGATATTTTAACGGTGCCGCTTATGCGGATCTCAATAACGATGGCAAGCTCGATATGGTAGTCAACCGCCTTAACGGAAAGGCGTTGGTGTTGAAGAATAATCATCCCGATAAATACACGCT
>DATCJQ010000176.1:0-10653 GCA_036562745.1 Flavihumibacter sp. | reverse complement strand
GTATTCAGGAGCAATACAACCGTTATAAAGATATTGCATTTACCATCTGGGATTATGCAGAGCTGGGATACAAGGAACAAAAAAGTTCCGCTTTGTTGCAGCAAACACTTAAGGATGCGGGCTTTGATGTGCAGCCTGGTGTGGCGGGTATTCCCACTGCCTTTGTGGCCAGTTATGGATCCGGTGGTCCGGTGCTGGGCATCCTCGCCGAGTTTGATGCCTTACCGGGATTATCACAGCAGGCCATACCCGAAAAAGCGCCGGTTGCAGGAAGAACCACCGGCCATGCCTGCGGTCATCATCTCTTCGGTACTGCTTCGGTATGGGCTGCCATCCAAATTAAGGAGATGATGCAGCAAAACAACTGGAAGGGTACGATCAAAGTATATGGCACGCCCGCGGAAGAAGGGGGATCCGGTAAAGTGTATATGGTTCGTGAGGGATTGTTTAACGGGGTAGATGCCGTGCTTCACTGGCATCCGGCTGATGAAAATACAGCCTGGACCGACGGAGCGCTGGCTAATAAATCAGCCAAGTTTCGTTTTTATGGAAACTCGGCTCATGCAGCTGCAGCACCCGATAAGGGGCGTTCTGCTCTGGATGCCGTGGAAGCCATGAATCATATGGTGAACATGATGCGCGAACATATTCCCACTGAGGCCAGGATTCATTACGTAATTACCAATGGAGGGAAGGCTCCGAATATCGTTCCCGATTTTGCCGAAGTTTATTATTATGTAAGGCATCCGAACCGCCAGGTGGTGATGGAATTATTTGATCGGATCAAAAGGGCGGCTGAGGGGGCCGCATTGGGAACCGATACTCGCACCGACCATGAAATCATTGGCGGCACCTATGATTTGCTATTGAATAAAAAACTTGCGGAAATCATGCAGGCCAATCTGGTACAAACCGGTGGGGTTCGCTATACTCCTCAGGAGGAGGACTTTGCCCGAAAGATCCAGCAGAGCTTTGGATACAAGGTTGATTCGATTGGGTCTGCCGCCGTGGTTAAACCCATCCGTTTTAAATCGGATAAGACTGTAGGTTCTACCGATGTGGGTGATGTTAGCTATACCGTACCAACGGTGGGAATCGTGGTGGCCACCTGGGTGCCCGGAACTCCGGCCCATAGCTGGCAGGCTGTTGCCTGTGGTGGTACCGAAATCGGTACCAAAGGCATGACCATTGCCGCCAAAACCATTGCTATGACCCTGCTGGACCTCCTGCACAATCCGGCTTACCTCGAAGAGGCGAAAAAAGAATTCGAAGCAGCCAGGGGCGCAGACTTTAAATATATTCCCCTGCTGGGTGATCGGGCACCCGCGTTGAATTATCGGGACTAACAGGTTGGATTTGCCCAACAAAAGCAAAACGCTGATGCAAAAAATAATTGAGTCGCTATCTATACATAGCGACTCAATCGGACAACTTAATGCGGAATAAAAGAAAAGGATCAGCAGCGGGTGCTTATGAATTTTCTCTTGCCAGGCTGATCATGGCTGTTATTTCTTCGACGGTTTGCGGTTCATTGCCACCATATCCTACTGACTTAAAGCGAATTTTCCCTTGCTTGTCCAGCACAAACTTCGTGGGGATGCCTATTACTTTGAAGCTCTCCACCATTTTGTTATCAGTATCGAGTGCTATCTGGCGGAATGAGTAGGGTTTGCCTTTCAGGAAATCCTCCACGGTTTTCTTTTTGTCGTCTCCCGATTCCCAGGTGTTGACAAAGAGGAACACCACGTCTTCATTTGACTTATGGTTCTCCTGTGCCGTATACATGGCCGGGAAAGACGCGATACAGGGACCACACCATGTTGCCCAGAAATCGATCACCACAATCTTCCCTTTCAGCGATTCGAGTGAAACTTCCTGGCCATTCATGTCTTTCAACGCGAATGCTGGTGCGGCTTCATTAAGCATTTTTGTTTTCAGTTCCTTTTTCTTTTTCTCGCGCATCTGGCGGGTCAGCCCTTCGAAATAATCGGCAAAATCCTGTTTGTTTTTGCTATTAGTGTAAAGAGTCTCCAGATGCTTTTTCATGGCGTTGGTATAGGTTCCTTCGATCACGGATTTCTCGAGATATTTTAATGCCTGTGCGGATCCCTTTACTTTTTCCAGATAGAGTGCATACTGCTCATTGTATTTAGTATTCTGGTGTTCTACCAAATCCACTGCATTTTGTATGTAGGGAAATCCTTCCTGATACTTACCCTGTTTGTAAAGCAGGCTCGCATAGGTGGTGGCAGCCATCGCATGCGTTCTGTCCAAACTTTCCCGATAGTCGTAAGTAGAGCGGGATGCCTCCTTGCCTGCTAAAGTTTTCTTTTCTTCGAGTACGAGGTCAATTGCGCGTTTTGCAACACGGGTCGCTTCCTCAAGGTTTGCTTCTGATTCAACGCTATTTTTCGCAATGGTGTTTAGGGCGGATACCAGGCTGGTGCCTGAACCGGATTTGTCTGCGGCTTGTTCTGCGGCTTGCAGATTGCCTTCCTTGCTATGCAGAATGGCTATAGAGTAATAGGTGCTTTTTATTATCCGTTCGTGCCATTCCTGACGGGGACCTTTAATTGTGGCAATGAAACTGTCGAGCGCCTGTTGTTTGGCCGCAGCTTTTGTAATTTTATTGAGATGTTGGTACAAATCACTCTGCTGCCAGACTCCGTTTGGCATTTTTAATTTATGATAGGCCCTTAATGCTTTTGCCAGTGGTTTATTACCAAACTGTTCGGCATAATAATAGGCGCTGTTCAGTTCATTGTCGAGCGCCCCTTCCTTCGATGGCAAATCTGCCAGATAATTGATTAATGCAGCTGTGTCTTTTTTGTTTCGATAATATGATACGACATCATAAAATTCAGCTGAAGCAGGCAGACCATTTTCATAGTATTTGTCAAAATAGTATTGCGCTTTCCTTGTGTCATCTTCAATTCCCATAAACCAACCTTCACCACTATAAAGCTTATGCATGGTCAGATAGGCCTGCTGAATCGGTTTGCCATCGCTGTCAGTAACAAAAAAGCAATACCCTTTTTCTTCATTAGTGTCCACTTTTTTGCCGTTGACCATTTTCAAAACAAAAACAGAACTGCTGTCAGGAATGGTGAATCGCCCCGTCCAGCCCGATTTGGCTTTGGTAAGGCTGATATCCCTTGCCTCGAAACGGTCATTTACCCTGAAATAGACGGATGCCTGCAATTGTTTGGCTTTGTTCCATTCAGGCGCTGAGGGTTTGTAACTGATGGTAACCTGCTCACCTGCTTTTGGGTTTTCGGGGTTGATCTGTAAGGCAGAATAACTGAGTTGTTGCGCCATCACCGGCATTGAAACGATGGATAAGGCCAGTGTTCGTAGTACTGATTTCATATTTAAAAAAAATTATCAAATTGAATATAGGGTAAAAGAAAATCCGTTCACCAAAGCAAAATGATGAACGGATTTCCAGCTTTATAATATTTGAAATGCTTTCTTTAGCCTATCCATTTTTTTGTGGTGGATGTTGCCGCGGATTGCGCCCCTGACCCTGATTGGATCCCTGGTTGGGCGTCTGGCCGGATCCCTGGTTGGGTCCCTGTGCCTTCGGTTGCCTGGGCTGTCTGTCGCCGCCCTGTTGCGCACGCGGGCCTTTGTTTCCGCCCTGTTGTTGTTTGGGCTGTTGGGCTCGATTTCCACCCTGTTGTTTCGGTTGGCCACCCTGTTGTTTGCTATGACCCCCTTGCTGTGCGCCTTGCTTGCTCTGAGCAGCTCCCTGACCTCCTTGCTGTGATTTGTGTCCACCCTGCTGACTATGGCCTCCCTTGCCCGAAACCTGTTGCTGAGCTCCTTTCTGTTGCCCGCTGCTTTTTTGTTTCTGCTGTTGTTTACGGCGGCGATCGTTTTTCTCCAGGCTGCGCAAACTGATTTGTCCCACCACATCCACAAACTCAGGTTCCACCTCCT
This sequence comes from Flavihumibacter sp., assembly GCA_036562745.1. Taxonomy (GTDB): domain Bacteria; phylum Bacteroidota; class Bacteroidia; order Chitinophagales; family Chitinophagaceae; genus Flavihumibacter. Next base: position 6,711 of record DATCJQ010000176.1, on the reverse strand, counting down.
TGATCTTGGTGCTGGTTACATCCACGGGCTCCAGTTCTTCCGGCACGATGCCCTGGGCATTTTGCGCCATGATTTTCCGAACCCGGTCAATCGTCAGCGGATATTGTTTATTGCTTTCGGGCAATACATACCACATCAGATTTTTGAAAATATCCTTTTTGATCAGGGTGGCGGTTCCGCGGGCCACCTGCAGGGTATCGGCCCGGTCGGGGAAGCCCTGGAGTGCATCCAGATAGGTATCCAGTTCGTAGTTCAGACAGCATTTCAACCGTCCGCACTGACCACTGAGTTTAGTCTGGTTAATACTCAGGTTTTGGTAACGCGCTGCCGTGGTATTCACGCTTTTGAAATCGGTTAACCAGGTACTGCAGCAGAGCTCACGGCCACAACTGCCCACACCGCCTACTTTGGCGGCTTCCTGCCGCGCGCCGATTTGGCGCATTTCCACTTTCACCTTGAATTCGGCGGCGTACACCTTAATCAGTTCGCGGAAATCCACCCGGTCGTCGGCGATATAAAAGAATGTCGCTTTCCGTCCATCGGCCTGGATCTCCACTTCGCTCACTTTCATCTCCAGCTTCAACTGCCGGGCGATGGCACGCGCACGAATCAGCGCCTCGGCCTCACGGGCCTTGTTTATACGCAGCAACTCCAGGTCGCGCTCATTGGCACGCCGGAGCACTTTTTTCATTTCAGGGTCAAACTCGTTGACACCTCTTTTCTTTAACTGAATGCGAACGATTTCACCACTAAGACTAATTTCCCCCACATCCACACCACTTACGCCCTCAACCGTCACCAAATCGCCTTTTTCAAAAACCGTAAGTGTGTTATTACGGAAAAAGTCTTTCCGGCTTCCATTATTAAAGGAAACCTCCACCACTTTGCAGGCCGCTTCGGGATCTGCAAAAGGGAGGTTCTGCAACCAATCGTACGCATTCATTCTATTGCATCCGCCCGAGGAACAACCTCCGTTGCTTTTGCATCCATTCGGTTTCCCCGTTCCACAACTGCTACAACCCATATATTTATAATAAAATGAATGTGAATTAATTAATGTTTACAAATATAGGCGAAAACTACCATGGCTCAACCCGCGCTTTGTCGCGCAGGATATGGAATAGCTGCAAACTCAGCGCATGGAAAAGCATCTTCGCATTAGCATTTCTTTCAATATAATAGGCGGCCTTATCAAGTTCCTTCACAATGGCCTCCTGTTGAGCCAAATCCGCCATTTTATTGATCCGAAGTATAAAATCCTTCTCCGCGGCCGGTAAATTGGACGCCCAATCGCTGCTTTCGCCGAAAATCCGGATCCGGATACTCTGCTGCAGCAGGTGATTGAAGAAGCGGATGAACTGTTTTTGCTTTTCCCGGCCCGACTTACTGATCTCCTCAATCCATTTGACCAGGGCAACCGGTCCATTCTTTAAAATGGCATTCAGCCATTCCCTTACCATCAACTGCCAATCCTCACCCGCATGCGTCAGTTCCGATAGGGCTTCGCGGTAATTTCCCTCCGTTATCGCAGCCAATTGCCTTGCCTGGCTGGGATCCACTCCATGTCTTTGAACCAAAGCCTGTTCCACATCAGCATCCGACAATGGTGGAATACGCACCAGCTGACAACGCGATAAAATCGTGGGCAGTATCAATGCTTCGTTTTCTGCCACCAGTATAAAGAGTGTATTGGCCGGTGGCTCCTCAATCAATTTCAGCAACTTATTACCCTCTTTCCCCAGCGCTTCAGGCATCCACATCACCAGCACTTTGTACTTGCTTTCGAATGTCTTCAGACTCAATTTGCGGATGATCTCATTACATTCCTCCGAAGTGATATTACCCTGCTTATTTTCCGCCTGGATGAACTGCAGCCAGTCGTACAGATTTCCATAGGGTTGTGCTGCCAGAAAACTTCTCCATTGCGTAATATAATCGGTACTGATCGGCTTGTCGCCGCTTTTTTTCGGAATTACCGGATAGGAAAAATGCAGGTCCGGATGCATGAAAGCCGCCGATTTGATACAGGCGGCACAGGTTCCGCAAGCATTTACAGGAAATTGAACCGGGCCGGCAGGCTCCGCATCTCCAAACAAAGATGGACCGGCCGGAACAGGATCCAATGCAGCCTGAACTTTTTCGCAAACGACATATTGGGCAAACGCAAGCCCCAGCGGCAATCCGCCACTGCCGTCCTTGGCCAGAAACAGTAAGGCATGACTCAGTCGGTTGGACTGAACCATATCTCTCAATTGTTCCTTGATCTCCGACTGTCCTACGATATCATCAAAAACCATTCGGCGAAGATACTAATTCAGGTACTTGGTAATTGCTTCGTCGGTTGGCTTGACTTTGCTGGGAAACACTTCCAGCAGCTTGCCGTTTTCATCGATAAGAAACTTGGTGAAATTCCATTTGATGGGATCCTTTACTCCCAATTTTTCCGCTTCGGCTGTGAGGTATTTGAATAAAGGATGGATATCATCACCCTTTACACTTACTTTTTCCGCCATCGGGAAACTCACCCCAAAATTCTTTTTACAGAAACTGGCAATTTCCTCATTTGATCCCGGTTCCTGCCCGCCGAAATTGTTGGCGGGAAATCCCAGTACGGTGATCTTGTTGCCATATTTCTCGTGCAACTCCTGCAGGTCGGCATATTGTTTCGTGTATCCGCATTTGGATGCGGTATTCACGATCAGAAGTTTCTTGCCCTTGAACTGCGCGAGGTCCATGGGTTTTCCGTCCAGTGATTTCACCTTGAAATCATATAAGCCGCTCATGGCGACCACCAGTATAGAAACAAGCAATGTTTTCAGCATATTGATTTGTTTTGCAATGAATCTAACAAAAATCCTCCGTTATTGTTTTTCGTAGGCACCCAAATCCGGTCGACCATCGGATCTGGGATTCCCATCCAGATCCAGTGGCAAGCCCAGATCCAGTCCCCGGTCAATGGCAGGGGATGGTTCCCTCAGCCGAAAATTGTAGTGATTAACACCCGGCGCAAACTGCTCAAACAGTGGATTTTCCTGCAGCATATCAATAGACTCAATTAGGGAAGATGGTTGAACCATTTTCCAGATTCCCGTTTCGAATAATATTTTGTAGGGCGACGAGCCTTCGCGCTGTGCCACCACCTCATTTTCTACCGCATTTCCATCACCCCAGATAATACAGTTCCGGAAGCGGAGATCCAGCGGATTTTCGATGGTCTGGCTATTGATACTTACAATATTGCTGATGGTCACCATCGGATCCTTATGCAGCATCATATCATTGGAGATGGCCGCAATCGTACAGTGGTCGAAACGATAGTATCCGCCTCCTGCAATTCGAAGGTTCTGCCCGCAATTGGTGATTAGCAGGTTTTTCGCGTCAACCGAAGCATTTATTGCAATGATCCCGCCATCCCAGGCATTGTTGATAATTACCTGTTCCAGTTCTAGCTGAGTAGTTGGTCCGTTGCCGCTTCCCTGGACCACTACAGCCTGATAGGCATTTTGGATGGAGGTATAGTGTAGTTGATTGCCCGCACTGCTTTCAAAAAAATAAATGCCCGGCCAGGATGCAGGATATCCTGAATAAGGCGCATCCAAACGGCTGCCGTTAAACACTACGCGATCTGCAGCTGCCGTATCGCCTTCAGCCGTCAAACGCCCATACACAAGAACCGGTGCATCCGCCTCTGCATAGATTCTCGTTCCCTTCTCTAAATGGAGATGCCCGCCTTCTTCTACTGTTAGCGGTCCGATCAAAACATACGGCAGCTCTGCATCCCAGGTAATCGTTCCGCTTATGATCCCCTCTTTGATATATCGTGCATTCTGACCATATGCACTTAACTGAATCCATTTTTCCTTCCCGTTCCATTGCACGGAAATACTATCCCGCACAAGAAATGGTTGCGTTTCGTTATCAGCCGGAATCGTCAGGTTCACAAATACATGTGCACTGTCGCCTCCATCAATTTCAAGTGAACCAATCTCCGGTCCCTGTTCCCCATTTACATTGATTCGGAATACGGATGCCTGGCCCCCAGCCAGGTGAATCCGGTTTATGCGGATGCGCTGGTTATTATCATTCTTAATCCTCAGCGATTTGGTGACGGATCCAGCTGTGGTGAATACCGTATCAAAATACAGACTGTCCACTGTAAACTGAAGCGGTGCGTCACTGCTGGTTAGCAAGCCCTCTTTTTTGCAGGAGAAAAAGAACACCACACTGAGAGAAGCAAGTAGGTATCGCCACATAGGTTCAAAAATAAGCCAGTAGGAACGAACACAAAAATCAGTTACTGATGGCAGCCTTCCGGGAAACTGTAGTCCTCCACAGGCAACATGGTAACTTGTTGGGTTAGTTCGGCAGGGTATAGGCAAAGCAGTAAATGCTCAGCCTGGTATTCCTGCAGGCAAGTATCTTTTCTCCCATGGCTTCGAGAGTGGCACCGGTTGTCACCACATCGTCCACCAACAGTACATGTCTGTTTTCCAATGCAGCCGGATCTCGAACTGCAAACACTTCCCGCATGGCCTGCCATCGCTGAACACGATGTTGGGTGGTAAGTGAGTGTCCGGACTTTACTCTTTCCAGCAATTCATTGCGCACGACCATGCCGGTTTGCTCTCCGATCCCCTGACAAAGCAGTTCGGCCTGGTTATATCCGCGGCGGGCACGACGACTCGCATGAATGGGCATGGGGAGTACCCAGTCAATCTCCTTCCACCAATGCGATTGCATCAGTTGTATACCCATCCATCGACCCAGTTGCAGTCCGGCGTCTTTGCGATGTCCGTATTTAATCTGATGCAATGCTTTTTGCACCGCACTTTTATGTGTGAAGTAGGTGGCTGCTGCTGCATGCGTAACCGGTAATCGTCCCCAGAATATTTTCTCCACTTCATTGTTTTCGAGAGTCAGAAAGGAAGTGGCAGGAAGATTCCAGATACAGGCCCGGCAGATACCATTGGTTGAGATCAGCTCGTTGGTTCCGCATATGACGCAGGTATGCGGAAAAACCAGCTGTGCGAGCATCTCAAGCAGTTTCTTCACTCCTGATTTTAGAACGAAATTAATTCCTGTGGCGGGCAGTCACAAGGGTGAGATCACGGTGATTAAAACGTGAAAATCACGGCAGGAAAACACTGGCTTATCAGGAGAACAGCAATTGATACACGTCTTCCACCCGTGCAAGCGGCACCACTTCAATCTGATTGGAGCTGATGGTCTTTCCTTTCTGACCGAATCTTGACACCAGGATTTTTTCCAGTCCCAGTTTTTCTGCTTCCGAGATTCTTTGTTCCAGACGGTTTACTGAACGGATTTCTCCGCTTAATCCTACTTCACCTGCAAAACAGGTATTTGATGGGATCGGGATATCCGTGAAGGAACTCAGCAAAGCGCAAAGCACTGCCAGGTCGATGGCCGGGTCTTCCACTTTTAATCCCCCGGCAATATTCAGGAACACATCTTTTGTTCCGAACTGGAATCCGCCGCGTTTTTCGAGTACGGCCAGCAGGAGTTGAAGCCGCCGCAAATCAAATCCGGATACGGTGCGTTGGGGCGTTCCATACACAGATGGCGTAACCAGAGCCTGCACTTCAATCAGGAAGGGGCGCATGCCTTCGATTGCGGCAGCTATCGCGATACCGCTCAGTTGTTCGCCGGAGTGGGAGAGAAGGATATCGCTTGGGTTGAGCACGCCCTTCATGCCATCATTCCCCATTTCGTATATTCCGAGTTCGGCCGTGCTGCCAAAACGGTTTTTAAGTGTGCGGAGAATGCGGTAGGCATAATGGCGATCACCTTCAAACTGCAGCACCGTGTCTACCATATGTTCCAGGATCTTGGGTCCGGCTATGGCACCATCTTTCGTAATATGACCAATCAGAAACACGGGTGTGTTTGATTCCTTGGCAAAGCGTTGCCATTCAGCGGCTGTTTCCCTGATTTGCGAAACGCTGCCGGGCGATGACTCAATGGTAGGTGTATAGAGTGTTTGTATGGAGTCGATGATCACCAGCTCGGGTTGTAGCTTTTTGATCTCCTGAAAAATTTGTTGGGTATTCGTTGCCGTTAGTAAGTAGAAATTCTCACTGGTGTAGGGGAGGCGTGATGCACGCAACCGAATCTGTTGTTCACTTTCTTCCCCACTTACATAAAGTACTTTGGTCTTGTTAAGTTGTAAGCCGATTTGAAGAAAGAGGGTGGACTTACCAATACCTGGTTCACCCGCAACAAGAACAATGCTTCCACTTACAATACCCCCACCCAACACGCGGTTGAGTTCGGCATCGGGAGTCATAAGTCTTGATTCTTTTGAAACGGCAACATCCTGCAATCGGGTCACAACCGGTTTATAAGTTTGACTACCTACCTGCCATGATGATGAAGCAGTTTTGATTTCCCTGGTCTTGATCTCTTCCACAAAACTGTTCCACTGCTGACAAGCCGGACATTTACCCAACCATTTGGTGCTTTCATATCCGCATTGCTGACAAAAAAAAGCTGATTTCTGTTTACTCATGGAAACCGGAAACTGAAAAATTAAGCTGAGAAAAGAAGACGTTTTTACAAAAAGTAAAAAGGCCAGCATTGCTGCTGACCCTTTACTTACTAACCCATTAAATTCTTCCACTAAATTACGAATAAGGGGCACATTTCAAAATAAATTTTTACCCCTGTGAATAACTTTTGAACGCATGTGGGAGG
>DATCJQ010000153.1:0-7116 GCA_036562745.1 Flavihumibacter sp. | reverse complement strand
ATCACCAAATTCACCAAAGACTTCACAGCCCGTCCTATTCTCGAAGAGCAGAAAGCAAACGGCGTTCAACGCAAACTGGTAGGCTTTGAAATGATCGACAAGGGTATCCCCCGACATGATTATATCATCACCGATGCAGATGGCAACCCTATTGGTAAAGTTACCAGCGGAACGCAGGCGCCCTCCCTGCAAAAAGCGATCGGAATGGGATATGTTTCTATCGGTTATGCACAACCGGATTCTGAAATTTATATTTCAGTTCGCGATAAAAAACTGAAAGCAAAAGTGGTTAAAATGCCCTTTGCTTAAAAGGATAAATCACAACAAGAAGGCCGCATCGTTCAGTCGTTGCGGCCTTTTTTTGTAGATTTGTTTACTACACATACCATCCGGCTGCTACTCAATCAGCATTGAGATCAATTCAAATGAAAGACCTTTAGCATGAAAGACCTGTTGGAACAAAGTTTTTGGGGAAATACCTATTTTGCCTATCTCGTGGCATTCGGATCCATGTTGCTCACCTGGGCGGCTGTACAGGTGATCAAGCGGACCATCGGACGAAGAATTCACCGAATTGTTGTGGGCACCGAGAGCGAGTACGACGACATGGTCTTTCGGGCCGTGCAGCGATTCCTGCTGCCGCTGGCTTATATCGCAATCAACTATCAGATCATCACACAACTCAATCTGCATCCCAACCTGGCCAAAGTGCTCAGAGCAGCGATGTACGTGGTGGCGGTGTATTTCATCGTGCGTGCCGTGAACCATATGCTCGAAGCCCTGCTCAAGGGCATAATGGAAAAACGGCAGGAATCAGCCGAGCGGATCCGACAACTTAAGGGCGTGATGCTGGTACTGAAGGCAGTGATCTGGCTATTGGGACTTGTGGTACTGCTCGACAATCTCGGCTATGATGTGGCTACGATTATCGCGGGTATGGGTATCGGTGGTATCGCCATCGCATTAGCGGCTCAAACCATTTTGGGAGATCTCTTCAGTTATTTTGTGATCTTCTTTGATAAACCTTTTGAAATTGGCGATTTCATTCTCGTGGAAGACAAGTTGGGAAGCATTGAACATATCGGGATCAAAACCACCCGCATCCGCAGCCTGAGCGGAGAGCAGATTATCCTCTCCAATAACCATCTCACCAATAGTGCGGTGCACAACTTTAAACGGATGGCCCGTCGCCGGATCAGCTTTACCATCAGGGTTTCCTACGCCACGCCGGCTGAACTGATTAAGGAGATTCCGGTCATGATTAAGGAAATCATCGACGGGGTGGAAAACGCGAGTTTCGACCGCTCGCATATGGCGAGTTTTGGAGAATACAGCATCCATTTCGATACAGTTTACTATATTGAATCGCCCGACTATCTGAAGTATATGGATGCGCAGCAACAGATATTGCAGCGGATTTTCGAGGCATTTCAGGCTAAAGGGATTGAGTTTGCCATCCCGACGCAACATCTTTTCCTGGCTCAGCGCAACGGACCGCTGAACGGATCCGATAACAAATAATGTTTCATGGCCCTTATCCACCTAACCAGTTTTATTCAGGCTCCTGTTGAAAGAGTGTTCGATCTTTCGCGAAACATCGATCTGCATAAAAAATCCATGGCCGAAAGCCAGGAGGAAGCAATCGCCGGCACCACAAGCGGATTGATTCAGCTGGGGGAAACGGTTACCTGGAAGGGAAAACACCTGGCCAAAACACGGTTTCACAAATCACGCATTTCAGAACTGAAGGCCCCCACTTTTTTTGTGGATGAAATGGTGGAAGGCGATTTCCGGTCCTATAAACACGAGCACCATTTTAAGCAGGTGGAAAACGGAACCATTGTGATCGATCTGGTGAACTACGAGATTCCCTATGGCCCGATTGGCCGCCTGGTGAACCGGTTCTATCTCCACAAATATTTGATTAAACTATTGGAAACCAGGAACTTAATGATTAAGCAGATAGCCGAATCAGATAGGTGGCGACAATTTTTATAAAGTAGCACCCTATCTTTGCAGCCCATGAATAATCGACCCAGCCTTTACACTTCGCTTTCCCCGGCGCTTTTGAACCTTTATGATGTGCGGGAAAGTATCGTTGTTATCATTGATGTTTTAAGGGCCACTTCCACGATTGCCACCGCCCTCTATAATGGTGCCAGTTCCGTAATTCCGGTGGATTCGGTTCCCCGCTGTATCGAATTGGGCAACCAATTGTCGGCTATCACCGCCGGAGAGCGCGACGGGCAGATCGCCCCGGGTCTGAGCTATGGAAACTCACCTTTTGAGTACCCCCGCGAATTTATTCAGGGCAAAACCCTGGTGCTGACCACTACCAATGGCACCAAACTGCTCCATATGGCGCTGAATAATGGAGCGCCTACCATTATTACCGGTTCTTTCCCCAATTTGTCGGCCGTTTGTGATTTCCTGGTGGCCGAAAACCGTCCGGTTATCCTCGGTTGTGCCGCCTGGAAAGATCGCTTCAACCTCGAAGACACGCTTTTCGCCGGGGCCGTGATCGACCGCATCGGTGCCCATTTCAATATCAACTGTGATTCATCCCAAATGGCCGCCACCCTGTATCGTAAGGGCAAGGACGACCTGTATGAATTCATGAAGGAGAAACAGGCATCGCATTATCTGCGCCTGACGGGTTTTGGTCTCGAAGAAGATATCCGCTACTGTCTTACTGCCGATGGTGCCAATGTGCTGCCCGTGTATAAAGACGGCCGATTGATCGTTAAGCCGGCCGCTAAACCGGTGGAAGCCTGAGAGTAGGGAGGAAGGGTCAACCCAGCGTTTTCCTGAAAACCCGGGTCACCAGTCCCAATGCCGACTCCTGTTCAGCAACCTGGCTGAATCCCATTTTCTCGTAAAACGCGCAATTGGCAGGGGTTTCGGTACTTAACCAGAGCTCAGTCAGTCCCGCTTCCTTTACCTGTTCAGCGCAGGTTTCAAGCAACCATTTTCCGTAACCGCGGCCTCTTACGCTGAAATCCACCGCCAGCAGCCAGATATAGGCGAAATTCTTCGCCGATGCCTGGATCAGCGATTCGGGAGTGTGCTCATGCAGGTGCAGACGGTCCCAACCCTCGCGCACATAGGCCGGCTGTCCTGCCATTTTAAAGGGATCGATTTGCGGAGGGAACACGGTACCGGGTATCCAGGCCAGCAATCCCGAATTCCCCGGGGCCATGATTATCTCGCCCGATTCGAGGCAATAATCCAGGGCCGCCCCGAAATAAGCTTCCATTCCACGATGCCGCTGGGCCTCCGTTCCCTGGAAACTTTTCACAAAGAGGGAGTCCTCACTGAAATTGCTGGTCAGTAATAATGATGCTTGCAACAGATTCATGCTGCAAATATCCCGGACTCTTCCCGAATTCGTAACCATATTGGTGGGCGGAATCTTAAGTTTGCACACTTAACAGACCTGAACGGCATGATTCAAATTGGATTAGTAGGCAACCCGAACAGCGGCAAGAGCTCGCTTTTTAACGTATTGACCGGACTGAATCAGAAAGTGGGGAATTTTCCGGGTGTTACGGTGGACAAAAAAACCGGCGTTTGTGATCTCGGCGATCATAAGGCCCGGATCATCGACCTCCCCGGCACCTACAGCCTCTATCCGAAACGCGGCGATGAATGGGTCACCTACAAAGTGCTGATGGCCCAAGACAAAGACGTGCAACTCGATATGCTGGTCCTGCTTGCCGATGCCAGTAATCTCAAAAGGAATCTGCTCTTCGTCTCCCAGATTATCGATCTGAAAATCCCGGTGATCGTGGCCCTGACCATGATGGATCTGGCCCGAAAAAAGGGAATCGAAATCGATGTCGAAGGTCTGGAACGGGAACTCGGCGTACCCGTGGTGGTGGTAAATCCCCGCAAATCGAAAGGGATCCCCCAGTTGAAAAAAGTGATGGCCGCAACCGCAAAGGGACAATACAAGGCCCCCGCCTTCGATTTCATACCGAATCAGAACCTGGCCACGGCCGCCGTGAACGATATTAAACTGCTGGTTCCCAATAGCAGCGATTATAAAGCGATTCACTACCTCATCAATCACGAGGTTTTCGATTTGCCCGCTGAACTGCAGGATCAGATCGAAGAAGTGGAAAAGAAAAACAATTTCAACCCCACCAAAACCCAGGCTGAAGAAATTCTGCAGCGTTATGGAAGAATCAAAACCATCATGGGACAAACCGTGGCGGAACCCGATCCGCTCGCGAAAAGTATCCTGACCGACAAGCTCGACAATCTGCTTTTGCATCGTGTGTGGGGATATGTGATCCTCCTGGCCGTGCTTTTCCTCCTGTTCCAGAGCATCTTCCTCATTGCGCAATACCCCATGGATGCCATCGAAGCCGGTTTCGGTGCCTTGAGCGGCTGGCTAGGCGATGTACTGCCCGCCGCCTGGTGGTCGGATCTTCTTATAAATGGACTGGTAGCCGGACTCGGAGGTATTGTGGTTTTTGTGCCGCAGATCATGATCCTTTTCGGATTGATCACCATTCTCGAAGACACCGGTTATATGGCCCGCATCAGCTTCCTAACGGATAAGCTTATGCGAAAAGTGGGACTGAATGGAAAATCCGTGATGCCCATGATCAGCGCCTTTGCCTGCGCTGTTCCGGCCATCATGAGTGCACGCAATATTGAAAACACGAAAGAGCGTTTACTGACCATTCTGGTTACACCACTCATGAGTTGTAGTGCCCGCCTGCCGGTTTACACCATCCTGATTGCCCTGGTGATTCCGCAAAAAATGATATGGGGATTCATCAGCTTGCAGGGATTGGTTATGATGGGCATGTATCTGCTGGGTATCGTAATGGCGATGGCCGTTGCCTGGATTGCGAAATGGTTTATACAATCAAAAGAGAAAAGTTTTTTCATTCTGGAGCTGCCCATGTATCGCGGTCCGCGTTGGAATAATATTCTCACCACCATGGTGCAAAAAGCGCGGATTTTCGTAGTGGATGCCGGTAAAGTGATCATGCTGATCAGTTTGTTGTTATGGGCGATGAGTAGCTATGGTCCCGGTGATCGTTTTGAAAAAATCGAGACCGAATACGCTGCCATGAAAGAAGCCCAGCCCGAGGAGGTGGAAGAACTCGAGCGTCAGGAAGCATCCGCCAAACTAGCGAATTCCTATGCCGGAATCCTGGGTAAATCGATTGAACCGGTGATTGAGCCCCTGGGTTATGATTGGAAAATCGGGATCGCCCTGATCACTTCTTTTGCCGCCCGCGAAGTTTTTGTGGGAACCATGGCCACCCTTTACAGTGTGGGTGAAGTGGAAGATGATAATGACCTGCTGCTCCGTGAAAAAATGCAGATGGAGAAAAAACCCGATGGAAGTCCTGTTTACAGTCTGGCCACCGGGTTGTCGTTAATGGTGTTTTATCTTCTTGCCATGCAGTGTATGAGTACCCTGGCTATTGTAAAACGGGAAACCAAATCCTGGAAATGGCCCCTGATTCAACTGGCCTATATGACCGCACTGGCCTATATTACAAGCTGGGTTGTATACCAACTTGCTTCATGATTCCGATCAGTTCGTTCGCGATTTGTTGTCCCTTGTCCTTTGCGTACCAGGCATGTAACCTGTTGTACAGTTCTTCTTTGGGAAGTTCGCCGTTTTGCTTTAATTGATTGAGCAGTTCGGATGCTTCAGCGGGCCTCGGACCCCAGCTGCCCAATACGGTCAGATCATCCCCGTCCAAAAAAATTATTTTCGGGATGGAACGTGCCCCATTGGTCAGGAATTGATCCATAATTGCCGGATGCTCATCTCTCAAAATTACCCGATGGCGGATCATCGGGTTTATAGCCGCCAGTTTCTCCACAATCGGAACTACCTGCGCCGCATCACCACACCACCCTTCGGCGATTGTCAGCCATACCATTGGCTTTTCGATCTCCAACATAAGCTGCTCGTGCTGTTCCGGCACCTGCCAGGTTTTATCCCAGCGATTCATCCGCTGAACATTGAGACGGGTATAATCCACCAACCATTCATCCTGATTGGGACCTGTGGTTTTTCCCTCAGCAATCAGGCCATCCAGCTTTTTCCGGTAAGAAGAATAGGAGAGGGCGTTTTCAATCAGGGATTCGTTTAATAAAGAACCATTCAGATTTTCCATCGTTTTCAATTAAGGTTAAGCTATAACAAGCATCGGATCGTTTTGGTATCACACGCGGTTATCCTTTACACGCATTGGGATTTTTCTGCTCCTCCAGTTGCTTAAAGAATTCCTTCATCCCATCGACCGCTTTTTCAACCGCCGGCCAGTTTATACAATAGCAGCTTCTCGGTCCCTCCAGATTTACCAGCACCAGACTGGCCTCACGCAGCTCCTTGAGGTGCTGCGACACCGTGCTCTGGGCCAACGGGAGGGCATCCACCAGCTCACCACAGATACATCCGCCTCTCTCGGCCAGTACTTTCAGGATAGCCAGCCGTGCCGGATGCGCCAGCGCCTTTCCGAATATGGAGAGCGCCTGATCTTGTGGGTCAAATACTTGTTTTTTGTTGACTGCCATTGATTTGAACTATACCGTTTTAATCTTGTCTTGTTGTATATCGCAAATATACGATAAAAAGGAGTATTTGAAAAGTCCTAATTTCCCCCGGTTCGGCTATTCTTCCGCCAGCCTGCTTTTTTCCACAGGAATGCTGCCCGTCTCGGAACTCAAGCCCTCCTGATATTGTTGATAAGCGATAGCCGCCCGGATTTCCGCGTAGCTAAAGCCCTCTCCCAACTCCTCTTTTAATGGTCCCAGTTGATTGGTGCCAAATTGCCTCGCCACCTGGATAATTTTTTCCCGTTTGTGCTGTTCCACAAGATAGCTTGCCTCCAGCTCGCCTTCTCTTATTCCCCGCACCAAATGACCCTCAATGGTTGAGATGGCCAAATTGCGCTGGTGGGCGATTTGCTCGACGGTTAACCCTTCTCTGATTAAGTGCAGACTCTCTTTGTAGGAAGCGCCCTGTTTTTGCGCGGCCCCGCCCGGCGTCTTTTTGTCTGCAGCCTTTATTTTGGATTCACCGGGAGACTGATCGCCCGTGGTGGACATCCGCTCTTTACCCTGATCGCTACCCCTTGC
>DATCJQ010000147.1:0-4040 GCA_036562745.1 Flavihumibacter sp. | reverse complement strand
TTCCTCCTGTGCGGGTCCCAATGACGAAAAAGATGCCAGCAATGAAAAACGGATCTGGGAATTGGACGGACAATCCTCCGCCACACCTGTTACCTGATAAGGCACACCCGATGCACCAACGAAAATGGTTTGTCCCACAGGATTCTGATCACCAAAATATTTCCTCGCGGCTGATGCGGCAATCACCACCTGATTCGGGTGTTCCAATACCTTATCAGGAGTTCCGGCTATAAGCTTGAAGGAAGAAAACACATTGAAAAAGGTGGAGTCGGCATAGAGAAACCAGGGATCTTCATAGATCTGATCACCTACTTTGATCAGGCCGTTACCCGTAAACATTCTTACCCCTTCTTCCACTTCGGGGAAATTGCGTTTAAAGGCAGGCATCACTTTTGTGCTGGTGAAATTGCCTGCACGTCGCTCCGTATCGCCGAAGCCATACTCCATAATCACCCGCACGATCCGGTTTCCTTTCTCCTGAAAACGGTCAAAACTCAGCTCGTGCCGGATATACATGAACATTAGCAGACAACAGGTAAAAGCCACTGCCAGCCGCATCAGGTTGATAAACGAAAAACCTTTATGCTTCCAAAGGTTTCTGAATGCGATACGCAGATAGTTCTTCCACATAAGCGGGATTTGTAGTTGTTTTTTTTCACCCAATGCCTGTGCCAAAGAGCAGGTAAATTGATTTTCAATTTCTTAATATCTGCCAAACTCGTCGGAACTGTCCGCTTTTGATACAGTTCCCGTTCGGTTTTGCGCAGTCCGACGGTGGGCGTACAATCCTTCGGCCGTACCACCTTCCGGCATCCCTTAGGGCATCCCCTCCGACCTCTCTTCCGACATCCATCCCGACATCCCTTCCGGCATCCCTTCCAGCATCTATTCCGACATCCATTCCGGCATCCATCCTTCCGACATCTCTTCCGGAGCCAGGGAAATTAAATCGGCAGCAGAGCGATGGTGGAAATGATGCCTTTATGACAATGCCCATTCTCATAGATTTTGTCTATGAGACATCTATTATAAATATCATTAATCCAACCTATTCCTTATACTTTCGTGAGGCGAACGCTAAACTGAAAGCATATGGAAACTATCAAAAAAGTGAATGACGAAGGTGGTAATACCCCGCCTGACAAACCCGCCGGAAAATGCCCCTTTCACCATGGTGGAATGAATCAAACAGTTGCTGGCCGTGGCACCAGGAATACCGACTGGTGGCCGAATCAATTACGACTCAATATTCTTCGCCAGCATTCGAACCTATCGAATCCGATGGATGCCGATTTCGACTATGCAAAAGAGTTCCGGACCCTGGATCTCGATGCCGTTAAAAAGGATCTTTATGAACTGATGACGAATTCGCAGGACTGGTGGCCTGCCGACTATGGGCATTACGGTCCCTTTCTGATTCGTATGGCCTGGCATAGTGCAGGTACCTATCGTATTCACGACGGTCGCGGTGGTGCAGGGGCAGGTGCGCAACGATTTGCACCTCTGAACAGCTGGCCCGACAATGCCAACCTCGATAAAGCCCGTATGCTGCTCTGGCCCATCAAACAGAAATATGGCAGGAAGATTTCCTGGGCTGACCTCATGATCCTCGCCGGTAACTGTGCGCTGGAATCAATGGGATTAAAAACTTTTGGCTTCGCAGGCGGACGTGTGGATACCTGGGAACCGCAGGAAGATGTGTACTGGGGTGCGGAAACCGAATGGCTGGGCGATAAACGGTATTCCGGTGATCGTGAACTGGAAAACCCGCTCGCTGCCGTACAGATGGGTCTGATTTATGTGAACCCCGAGGGTCCGAACGGCGAACCCGATCCCCTTAAAGCGGCCCGCGATATCCGCGAAACGTTTGCCCGTATGGCAATGAACGATTACGAAACCGTGGCACTGATCGCAGGCGGACATACATTCGGTAAAACACATGGTGCCGCTGATCCCAGCAAATATGTGGATCGCGAACCTGCTGCCGCCGATATCGAGGAAATGAGTCTCGGTTGGAAAAACCGCTTCGGTAAAGGGCATAGTGAAGATACCATCACCAGTGGCCTGGAGGGTGCCTGGACCACCACCCCCACCCAATGGAGCAATAACTTCTTCGAAAATCTTTTCAAATACGAATGGAAACTGACTAAGAGTCCCGCAGGTGCCAAACAATGGATTCCCAAAGACGGCGCCGGTGCAGGCCTGGTGCCTGATGCACATGATCCCAACAAACGTCATGCGCCCTTCATGCTAACCACCGACCTGGCGCTGCGCTTCGATCCCGAATATGAAAAGATTTCCCGTCACTTCATGGAGAACCCGGAAGAGTTTGCCGATGCATTTGCGAAAGCCTGGTTCAAACTGACGCATCGTGATATGGGTCCCAAGGCTCGGTACCTCGGTCCCGAAGTTCCCGCTGAAGACCTGATTTGGCAGGATCCCCTTCCCGCTGTTACTCATCCTCTTGTTGATGAGAATGATATCGCGGAATTGAAAGCATCCATCCTGGCAACCGGACTGAGTGTATCCCAACTGGTTACTACTGCCTGGGCTTCGGCTTCAACTTTCCGCGGTTCCGATAAACGCGGTGGCGCCAACGGTGCACGCATTCGTCTGACTCCGCAAAAAGACTGGGAAGTCAATAATCCTGCCCAACTCGCAACCGTTCTCGCGAAACTTGAAGAAGTGCGCAACGCGTTCAACAGCAAACAAACCAACGGTAAGCAGATTTCCATCGCCGATATCATTGTGCTGGCCGGATCTGCTGCCATTGAAAAAGCGGCTAAGGATGGCGGTTTCGACATCACTGTACCCTTTGTGCCTGGTCGCGCTGACGCCACCCAGGAACAAACGGATGTTGAATCCTTCGCCGTACTCGAACCCATTGCAGACGGATTCAGAAATTATCGTTCTGCCTATCGCATGACTTCCTCCCCGGAAGATATGCTGATCGATAAAGCGCAACTGCTCACCCTAACCGCTCCGGAAATGACCGTGCTGGTGGGAGGCATGCGTGTGCTCAATGCCAATGCCGATCAAAGCAAACGCGGAGTATTCACCCAACGCCCTGAAGTGCTGAGCAACGATTTCTTCCTAAACCTGCTGGATCTGGGAACCACCTGGAAAGCAGTGGACGGATCCAAAGAACTTTTCGAGGGAAGAGACCGCAAAACCGGAGAACTGAAATGGACCGCAACCCGTGTGGATCTCATCTTCGGTTCCAACTCCGAATTGCGCGCGGTTGCAGAAGTGTACGGTTCCTCCGATTCGAAGGAAAAATTCGTGAAGGATTTTGTAGCCGCCTGGACAAAAGTGATGAATCTGGATCGCTTCGATCTGCACAGATAATACTACGGTTAAGGCTCCTGAATAGCAAGTGGCCCACTTTATGCGGGCCACTTTTTTTATACTAAAGAATCAGGGTATGCAAGGGTTTATTCTAACGCGAACGCAACATAGGTATCTCCCGTTGGTGTAGCCAGTTTTCCTCCTCCTGTTGCCGGTAATACAATATATTGTTTATTATTCACCATATAGGTGGCCGGAGTTGAATAACCACCAAAAGGCAATTTCGTCTCCCATAACAGCTCCCCCGTGTCCTTATCGAAAGCACGTAATTTTGAATCACGGGTAGCGGCAATAAATACCAGTCCGCCTGCAGTAACCAAGGGTCCTCCAAAATTTTCCGTACCGGTTTGAGGAATACCCTTAGCCATTAATTCTTCATATTCACCCAGGGGAATCTTCCATTTAATTTTTCCTGATTTTAGATCAATCGCGTTTAATGTTCCCCAGGGAGGTCGTGTATTTGGATAGCCCTCTTCATCCACAAATTTGTTGTAGCCGGTAGATTGATATGCCGGCTCCTGATGTACCTTAACAGATTCCTCGGACTTGAGTTTAAGCAGATAGTCTGTCAGCGATTTTAATTCATCCGGTTCGAGTTGCGCAAACGCAGGCATTGCGCCGCGACCTTTTCTGATCAGTTCAACCAATTGAGTACTGGTATATCGTGTATCCAATGCCGTTAGCGGGGGAGT
>DATCJQ010000138.1:0-6295 GCA_036562745.1 Flavihumibacter sp. | reverse complement strand
CCCTTTGTCACCCTTGTCCCCTTTGTCCCCTTCTCCCTCTACCATCCTCCACCACCGCCACCACCGCCGCCGCCGCCGCTGAAACCACCACCCCGGCTGCCGCTGCTGCCAGGCGGACTGGATGCGGATGATATAGAGGATGATAATCCCGATGATATACCGGAGCTGAAATCGGAATAGCTCATAGGACGAACGAAGCTTCTGCCCGGGTAGAAATAAGAGGGGCGATACCCATCTTCCAAAGCCGCGTTGAGAACCGATTCAAATCGTTTGGCCCAGGCATTCTCAACTTTTAAGGCAATAGCATAGGGCAGGTATCTCTCAAAAAGATTCAGCGGTTTGTCGTAGGGACTTAGATCTCTGAAGCTCTTGTCACCGGCGTCTAACAAATAACGGCGGAAGCCTTCAATTTGGTCCGCAATTTTACGTCCCTCTGGCGTGTAGGCCGGAAGCAGGCGATAAAAAATGATCAGGATGGCAATCAGGATCAGTATCATAATCAGGCAAAAAATGCACAGCAGGGGCGTGAAATTATATGCCAGAAAAAAAATCGAAACCACGGCGGCTACCACGGCGAGCATCACACCAATAAACAAATTGCTGCGGTTTAAGGCAAAGTATCCCGTGGCGGATTGTTGGGCACCCTTCTGTATCTGATATTTGTTTTTCAGAAATGTTTCGAGCGCCTGGTAAAGCGATCGGAAGGTTGAATTATGCCCGCGCGATTGCAGTGTAAGTCCATACAAATAGTTAACGGCCACCAGGGGGATATACTGAGCAAAAGGCACTGGCTTCCCAGGCCGGGCAGGCTGACGAAAACTATAACTGGTGCCCGATAACCAGGAATTTCCCTTATTGATTTCAATCTCGAGATGCCCATGTACGGCGGCGTATATCAACTCGGCAACAAATAAATGGGATCCGTATTGTTGTTGATGGATATAACCGACATCGGCGGGACCCAATCCCGGTGGCGGAGCCGATTGCAGCGCAATGCCTTCTGATTTGGGATCACGCCCCTTGCGATGCCAGGTCCTGTAATAAAAGAAAAACACGCCAAGAACCACCAGTAATAATGCAGGAACAATCCAGTTGGAGAGGATAATATTCCAGACTTTGGAAATAGCCCCCGGCCCGGTCAGCACACCTTTTTGAATATCGGCTGCAATGGTCAATCCCTCGTATGGCTGCAAACCCTTGCTGGTGCTGAATTCTATCGTTTGTCCGGATAGCTTTTGCCAGTTACAGTCCTGGTTGGAGGATCCCAAACTGCCGGTATAACATTGCTGTGCGCCGATTTCCGCCTCCGCGGGAAACTGAATCTGCGCGATGACTGAATCCATGGTGAAGGACCATCCGTTTCCCGTAACGTTCCAATAGAGTTCATCGCGGTCGGGATGAAACAGAATCTGACGATTGGTGGTGTAACGGATTACATAGGTATACACGCCTTTCGGGAGGTATTCCTTTTCATCGCCAATCATCACACGTGTTCCATATTGAAGGGGATAGGTTTTATAGGGAACTTTCTTACCATCAAGACTAACCGAAACGACATTGAATCCCCTGCGCACCCAATACCCCACGGTATCGAGGTATTTGGTGGGGAAATCGCGGAGAAGGCCATGTTTGATCTCATTGTTTTGTGAGTACATGCTGCCATCGCCATTATATATGCGGATGGTTTCGGTGACATCTATTTTTCCGTCTTTGGAAACGATCAGTTCCGATTTGAAAAGCTGAATGCGATCCGATTCATCCTTCTGTAGTATGGGATGTATGGAAGTTGGATTGGCCACGATCCGTGTCAGCACCTGGAGTGCATGTGTTTCGTATCGTTGGCTGATCGCTTCAAATTCGGGGGATCCGGGCTGAGGCCGTTTATCGCCGTAGATCAGATCGAGCTGGGTAAAGGGCACAATCAGCAGTGCGTACATAAAATCGGTTACACGCCACCGATAGGCGCTGTATCGTTCGTTGAAACTGGCAGCTCCGATCTGGTTGGCCTGGGCCTCTTTAAGGAGGACCGCATGGGTGAGGGAATCCAGCTTTTCGGGAGGATAGAAACGGGCGCTGATTTCCGTAATCCGAAACGTTCGCTGGGCCTGTGCAGTGATGGATAGCAGCAGCAGGCAGAGGCATCCCAGAACATGAACCAGGCGTTGTTTGAAGGTTTGGGGGTTCATTTGGAGTTCAGTCACTCTATATTACTCGTTTTTTTTGAATGATTTGCATTTTATAGAAAAGTTTAAACTGACTATTATTGCATAAATAAGGCATCCCTCATGCGAAAAACATTTCAGGAAATAGCGAAGCAGGCACCTGTGGGATTGTGTACGCTGATGGGAGCGCAGTTTACCATTGAGATTGCCAATGATGCCTATCTGCAAATAGTGGACAAGAGGGGGGAGGAAATTACCGGTCGGCCGATTTTCGATGTGCATCCGGAACTCCGGGAAGCCCTGGAGCCCATCCTCCGCAAGGTTTTTGAAACGGGACAGACCCATGCCGATACCGAGTTTCGGGTGGCATTTAACCGGTATGGCCGAAGTGATTACGCCTATTTTAATGTGATTTATCAGCCCCTCCGGAACGATGCCGGGGAAGTCGTGGGCATAGTGGTGATCATTGCCGAAGTAACCGAGCTGGTGGTGGCGCGCTACCGTTTGGAAGAGCGGGAAAATACCTTCCGCAAGATGGTGATGGACTCGCCGGTGGCCATGGCCATCATGCGCGGACCGGAGCTGATCATCGAAATGGCCAATAATTCCATGTTGAAAAAGTTCTGGCGTCGTACCCAGGAGGAGGTGGAGGGAAAACCACTGCTGGATGTGTTTCCCGAGCTGGAGGGACAGGAATTCCCGGCTCTGATCCGCCGGGTAATGGAAAGCGGGGAACTGTATAAGGCCCGTGAGGCGGAAATGTATATCGATGCCGCCGACGGGCGCCAGGTCTTTTATGTGGATTTGGAAAATGCGCCGTTAATGTCTGATCAGGCGGATAAGGTTACCGGTGTGATGCTGAGCATTTATGATGTTACCGAAACAGTGCTGGCCAATCGTAAGGCCAGGGAAGCGGAAGAGCGCTTGCGTCTGGCCATTGAAGCCACCCGCCTGGGTAATTATGAGGTGGATCTCACCAATGAATCCATGCATTATTCGCGGGGATTTCTGGAGATATTCGGACTGGAGCCCGACTCTTCGCCCAATCGCGAGGATCTTGTTGCCAAAATTCATCCTGAGGATCTGCGATCCAGGGAGGAAGCGCATGCAAAGGCGCTTAAGACCGGCGACCTGGACTATGAATTCAGGGTCTTTCCCAGTGAAAGGGAACTTCGATGGGTAAGGGCAAGAGGTACCGTACTGTTCGATAAGTCGGGACGGCCGGTTAAACTGGCGGGAACCATTCTTGACGTCACAGAGGAAAAACTGATGGTGATAGCCCTGCGTAACAGCGAGCAGAAATTCCGCCTGCTGGCAGATATCCTTCCGGCCATGGTGTGGATGAGTGATGCGGAAGGCCATCTGAATTATTTCAACCGCTCCGTTTATGAATACACAGGATTAACGGAAACCGACCTCACTGAAAAAGGATGGCTGGGCGTGGTGCATCCGGATGATCGCGCGGAGAACCTGCGGGAATGGATGGAGTCCATCCGCACGGGAGAGCCCTTCCTGTTTGAGCATCGCTTTCGTCGCCGTGATGGCGTATACCGCTGGCAGTTGAGCCGCGCCGTACCCCAGTACAATGATATGGGTGAAATCGAAATGTGGGTGGGCAGCAGCACCGATATCCACGAACACAAAATTTTTACCGACGAACTGGAGAAACAAGTGCAGGAGCGAACCCAGGAGCTGATCAATTCCAATGACGCACTGGTTAAATCGAATACCGAACTCGCGCAGTTCGCCTATGTGGCCAGTCACGATTTGCAGGAACCGCTTCGCAAGATTCAGACCTTCGCCAGCCTGGTAGCCGACCTGGAGAAATCGCGCCTGTCGGAACGGGGACTGGAGATCATACAACGCCTTCGCTCTACTGCCGAACGCATGCAGCAGCTGGTGGTGGACCTCTTATCCTATTCGCGGATGACCAAGATGGAAAACCATTTCGCGGCTACCGATCTGCCTTACCTGGTAAACTCGATCCTGCAACAGATGGAAGATGCAATCGCACAACGGCACTTAAAGGTTTCAGTAGATCCGCTGCCAACGGTTTGGGCTATCCCTTTCCAGATGGAACAGTTATTCACCAATCTGATCAGCAACAGCATCAAATTTTCCGATACCTCCAAATCGCCTGAGCTGTGGATACGTTATGCCTTGTTACCCGCAGGGAGCAGGGAAGTGGAGGAACTCCATCCCGAGTTGTCCTATCATCGTATTCAGGTTATTGATAACGGGATCGGTTTTGATAACCAATACAACGAAAAAATCTTCCAGGTTTTCCAACGCCTGCATTCGAAGGAAACTTTTGCCGGAACGGGTATCGGGCTGGCAATATGCAAGAAGATCGTCGAAAACCACCAGGGACATATTACGGCCAATGGTCAGGTAGGCGAGGGCGCCACCTTCACCATTTATCTACCGCTGTTCTCGGAATAATTTGTACTCGGAACAATATCGTTAGCAGTTTCCTCAGCTGTTACAGACTGGCCCGGAATTCCGGTTTTTTTCGGGCGGCGGTTGCCTGCTCAAAGGCAAATGCCATCCCTATTAAAGATGCTTCGGAGAAGGGCTTCCCAAAGAAGGAGAACCCCACGGGCAGATCATATACCTGCGCCGCTGGCACTGTAATATGCGGATAACCCGAGGTGGCGGCCGGTTGGGTCAGCGAAACATCGCCCCAGCGATCGCCGTACCAGGGATCGATGGCGCAGGAGGGACCCATGGTGATACCTGCCAGCGCATCCAGCTGGTTGCGCTCCATCACTTCGTCCAGAATCTTCTGCGATCCTTTATGGGATGCTTCCAGTGCTTTTTTATAGTCGGCGCTGTTCAGATCACCCATGGTATCACAGGCTTCGAGCAGGTTCTGCTTGAAATAGGGCATGGCTCGGTCTTCATTCTTTTGATTGAAGGCGATCACTTCACTCAAAGTTTTCACGGGCGCATTGGACGATGCCAGGTATCGGTTCACACCGTCTTTGAATTCATATTGCAACACCTCAAATTCCGCACCTCCCAATTCGTTGAGCTGGTCGAGGTATTCAAGTTCTACGATGATGGCACCCTTAGCACGCAGTATTTCCTTGCATTTCTCAAGCAGTGCGTGGATATGATGGTTATCTCCCTGCGGCTTTTTTTCAATGCCGATCCTCCTGCCATTGAGGGCATCGGGATGCAGCTCTTTGGTGTATTCCTCCAGCAACTGTCGGGATTGCAGATTGCGGACATAAGGATGATTGGTGGCTGCATCCCCGGCATCTGATCCCGCCAGTACGCTCAGAAGAATGGCGGCATCCCGCACAGTGCGGGCCATTGGACCGGCCGTATCCTGAGTATGCGAAATGGGGATGATTCCAGATCGGCTCACCAGTCCCACCGTCGGCTTTATGCCCACCAGTCCGCAGGCGGAAGATGGACAAACAATGGAGCCATCGGTTTCGGTTCCCACTGCTATGGCAGCTAAATTGGCCGCGATGGATACGCCTGATCCGGAACTTGATCCGCATGGATTATGTGTCAGCAGATACGGACTTTTCGTCTGTCCGCCGCGACTGCTCCAGCCCGAACAGGAACGGCTCGAACGGAAATTGGCCCATTCCGATAAATTGGTTTTTCCAAGTATAACGGCGCCGGCTGACCGAAGTTGTGCTACGATGAATGCGTCTTTGCTTGCGCGGTTCCCTTCCAATGCCAGCGCACCCGCGGTGGTTTGCATTTTATCGCCGGTATCGATATTGTCTTTAAGGAGAACAGGGATTCCGTGTAAAGGTCCCCGCACCCTGCCCTCGGCTCTTTCCTTGTCGAGCATTTCCGCTATTGCGATGGCATCGGGATTCAGTTCGATCACAGAATTCAGCTTTGGACCCGAACGATCGATGGCTTCAATTCTTTTTAAAAAGAGTCTTGTGATGTCTGCCGAACTATAACGTCCCTTCTCCATGGCATCCTGCAGATCGGCCACACTGTATTCCATCAGTTCGAAAGAGTCATCGAATTCCTGCGAAACGTTTTTTGAATCGCGTGCTGACTGGCAGCCTGTAATGGATAATGCGCCCAGGGAAATACCTGCGAGGCCCGAGTTGCGGAGGAATGAACGGCGGTTCATGGCAGTTAGTGGTTGGTTAGTG
>DATCJQ010000091.1:0-3738 GCA_036562745.1 Flavihumibacter sp. | reverse complement strand
GGTTGCATCCCCTGCAAATTGAGGGCTTCGATAATTTGTAGTTTTAATGTGCGCTTAAAATCTTCCATGCAAGGGTCTTATTTAAGTTGCCAAAAATAGCCATAATTAGGAATTAATAACAGTTAGGATTTATATTGCATTCTATGGCAGTAAGAATTTTGGTAATCTATTATTCTCAAAGCGGTCAGCTCGGACAGATACTGGATAAGATGGTTAGCAAACTCGGAGATGATGCCGAGGTTACCAGGGTGGAATATCAACCGGAAACCGAGTTCAGTTTCCCCTGGACCAGCCAGACTTTTTTCGATGCCATGCCCGAATCGGTACTGGAAATCCCGGTTCCCCTGAAACCGGTTTCCATCCCGGAAAAAGACTACGACCTGGTTATATTGGGATATCAACCCTGGTTCCTGTCGCCGTCGATCCCAACCTCCAGCTTCCTGCTGAGTGAAGCCGCCAAAATCCTCAAGGGTAAACCGGTCATCACAGTGGTAGGGTGCCGCAATATGTGGCTCAATGCGCAGGAGAAAGTGAAGGCAGCCCTGCTCCGGCTCGGATCAAGGCTGGTGGGTAATATTGTGCTGGCGGATACCAATCATAACATTATTTCCCTTTTTACGATTATCCGCTGGAATTTTACGGGCCGAAAAGAAGCCAGTCGCTGGTTGCCCGAGGCCGGGGTGCAAACTGCCGATATCAATCGGGCCGATCGATTCGGACCGGTTATCATGGAAGCCGCCCGTACCGGTGAATGGGAAAAACTCCAGCCGGCCCTGCTGGCACAGGGTGCAGTGAACTTAAAACCAACCCTGATTATATTAGAAAAAAGAGGCATTAAACAGTTCCGCAAGTTCGCCGTATATATCCGGCAGAAAGGGGAGCGGGGCAACCCGGCCCGTTTGGGACGCGTGAATCTGTTCAAGCGCCTCCTGCTGACCGGCATTTTTGTTTTGTCTCCCATATCCGGATTCACCGCAAAAATGGCCAGCCTGTTTAAACGGGCTTCCTTCAGGAAGCAGGTGGAATATTTTAAAGGAATTGATTACGAGAAGGATGTGCTATAATTGGCCCAATTAATAAGTAATATTGCAAAATAATACCAATCAGCTTTAACTATGGGAGATGTGTTTGTAACAAGGATATCGAAATTTTTACCCAACGACCCTGTGAGCAATGAGGATATTGAATTATTCCTGGGGCTGGTAGATGAAAAACCTTCCCGGGCAAAAACCAAAATACTCAGTAATAATAAAATCAAGACCAGATACTACGCCATCGATAAAGAGGGTAAGAGCACGCATTCCAATGCGGGACTGGCGGCTGCGGCGATAGAGGGGTTGCTGGACGACAAGTTCAAAAAGGAAGATATCCAGTTACTGGCTTTCGGAACCATGTCTCCCGAACAATTGCTGCCCAGCCATACGGCGATGGTTCATGGCGAAATCGGTTGTCCGCCTGCGGAGATTGTATCCGTGAGCAGTTCCTGTGCCTCGGGGTTTCAGGCCATGAAGTATTGCTATCTCTCCGTAAAATCGGGAGAGGTGGAAAACGCGGTATCCGGTGCTTCGGAAAAAGTATCCACCTGGCTGAGAGGGGAGAAATTCGACATGGAAACAGATCGCCTCAAAGAGCTCGAGGCCAATCCCATGATTGCTTTCGAAAAAGATTTCATGCGCTGGATGCTGAGCGATGGGGCAGCGGCTGCACTCCTGCAGAACAAGCCCAATCCTGACGGCATTTCGCTGCGAATCGATTTTATCGATATCAAGTCTTACGCCAACGAACTGCCCACCTGTATGTATTCAGGGGCTACCCGCAAGCCCGACGGAAAACTGACCGGATGGCCCGAATATCGTCCGGAAGAATGGGGGCATCAGAGTATTTTCTCCTTCAAGCAGGATACCCGTTTGCTGGGCGTGAAAATCGTTCCCAAAGGCGGCGAGTTCCTGAAGGAAGTGGTGGACAAACACCAGATCAAACTCGACGAAATCGACTGGTTCCTGCCGCATTTATCATCCGAATATTTCCGTGAGCGGATCGCCGATGAACTGGACAAAATCGGCCTCAGCATACCGCAGGAAAAATGGTTCACCAACCTCACCTGGGTGGGGAATGTGGGAAGTGTATCGCCCTACCTGATTATCGAGGAACTGTTTAATACCGGCCAGCTGAAACGCGGACAGAAAATTCTGGTGATGATTCCGGAAAGCGCCCGCTTCACCTATATCTATGCGCACTTTACAGTAGTCTGATATGAAAAAGGATGAAGTACCACACGATAAGAAAATTATTCACGGTGAAGACAATTCACTGGTGAAAGTGTTGTACGTAACCAATCAGCAGGGTGGATACGAAACCACCAAGTACGAAGGATGGGAAGCAGAAAATCTGGCCATGAGTCAGGCATGGGAAGAAATCGATGAGAAGATCGAACAAACCCTGCAGAAGGTGAGAAACGGTGAGCTGAGTCCCATTGCGTACTACATGGAAAAGAGCCTGATGGATCTTCCCACCCTGGCCAGTTATATGGGCACCTGGAAATTCTTTGTAAAAAAACATCTTACCCCTGCCGGATTTAAAAAGCTAAGTCGGCGTAAGTTGGAAAAATACGCGTCGGTTTTTGCCATTAGTGTAGAAGAGTTAACGCAATTCAATAGGTAATCAATACCTGAGGAGGACAATGAAAATCGACAATTTTATCCATCAGCAATCGGCCCATTGTGAAAGTGGTGTAACGCTGGGACTGCTGAAACATGCAGGCATCGAGCTTACGGAACCTTTGATCTTTGGAATTGGTGCCGGCTATTTTTTTGCACATCTTCCTTTTGTAAAAGTGAGTGGTGTGCCCGGTACCACTTTCCGTATCTGGCCCGGATATATTTTCAAACGCGTTTGCAGTGAATTGGGCGTGAAGATGAAAGTGAAATCCTTCTCCAACGAGCAGAAGGCCATGCAGGCGCTGGATGAGGCGCTGAAGGCGAATATTCCCGTTGGCATGCAAACCAGCGTTTTTTATCTGAGTTATTTTCCTCCGGCATATCGGTTTCATTTTAACGGACATAACCTGATTGCTTATGGCAAGGATGGCGACGATTATCTGATCAGCGATCCCGTTATGGAAACCGTTACACGTCTTTCGTCGAATGATCTGAAGAAAGCACGTTTTGCAAAAGGATTCCCTGCACCCAGCGGACGCATGTATTACCCGGTGCTGACACGCAGCAATATAGATCTTGAGGGTGCGCTGCGAAGGGGCATCAAAAAGACCTGCTGGTTTATGCTCACATCACCTCCACCATTTTTCGGAACGCACGGCATAAAATTCCTGGGCAGAAAAGTGAAGAAATATCCCGTTAAGCTGGAACCAAGAAGAGCTTCTCTTTATATCGGCAACATCATTCGCATGCAGGAAGAAATTGGTACCGGCGGGGGTGGATTCCGTTTTCTCTATGCGGCATTCCTGCAGGAAGCTTCGGCCATTCTGAATAATCCCGCTTTGCGCGAAGCTTCCGATGAGATGACATCCATCGGCGATGCCTGGCGCAATTTTGCATTTGCGGCCGCAAGACTGATGAAGGAAAGAAGCGGACAATTATCTTCTTACGAAGAACTGGGTGATATGCTGATCAAACTGGGAGAAAGGGAAAGAGAATTTTTTACCCGTCTCAAAACCCTGGTCTGAGTTCCATGTTAGCAATTCATCATCTGGAAAAAACCTATCGCAATGCAGCGGAACCA
>DATCJQ010000060.1:0-13535 GCA_036562745.1 Flavihumibacter sp. | reverse complement strand
GGTTGGAAAATTGCATCGGGCAGCGACTGGTTAAGTTCTTTATTGGTGAAACTGATCAGGGTATAATCGCCCCCCTTCTCCATCATGTTGATGCTGGCTACCGAATAATCCCTGCGATCGATGGTCACCAGAATCTTTGAGAAAAACTCCAGCATGTCTTTGGTTACCGGAGTCATCTCTACAAGGTATTGGGTTTTGTTTTCAAAAGCCTTCACGGTGAAATCAGGATTGGTAAATACGGTTCCCTGCACGCAGTCAACGGTCAGCTTATTGATCTTCTGAAAAAGTTTATTCGAACGAACCGATACCCGGTTTTCCTTCTGCCCATCCCTGATATAAATATTCTTCCCGTTAATAATCATGAGATACTCAAAGGGATGCTGATACTCCATCCGCACCATGGTTTCCTTGCGGAACCAGAATTTTCCTTTCGATGTGATTTTTTCAGAAAGGAGACTGAGATTTTTCTCCTGGGTGAAATCGCAGCGGATACTGTTCACCTTGCCGGCATTTTCGGTGAAGGAATTGCTGAACGTCTTACTGTCGGCCACCGGCGTGAAGCCCTTGTACTGTGCATCTGATTTACCCGGAACCAGCAGCATCGCCAAACACAGCATCACTATCACTATACTACGCATAAGCCTCCTCGTTAATTAGTTGATCAATTGGTACGATTTCATAACCCTGCTCTTTCAATGCCTCAATAAAGCGCGGAAGAACCGAAGCGGTAACGGCCATCGTATCGTGCAATAATACGATGGCTCCGGGCTTCACTTCTTTCCGGAGCTTCTCGAGTAACTGCTCTCCGGATCGGGCCACTGTATCCATAGACCGCAGATTCCATCCAATGGTTGTCATCGCACCGTTTTTTATGGCCTTTGCCAGGTTGGGGGTGGTTACGCCATAAGGCGGACGAAAATACCGCGGTTTTTTCCCGGTTGCTTCTTCTATCGCGCGATTTGTATCAGCCAGCTCTCTCGTAAGGCGCGCTGTTCCATACAAATCTATTAAGGCATGATGGGTATAACTGTGATTGCCAATGATATGTCCCTCTTCCACAATCCGCTTTGCCAGGCGGGCATTTGCCTCTACCCTCTGACCTATGCAGAAAAAAACCGCCGGAGCGTTAAACTGCCGTAGCGTGTCCAAAATCTGCGGCGTGTATTCCTCCATAGGGCCATCATCAAAGCTGATGGCAATTTTTTTGGAAGTTTCATGCTTCGACGGAGCCCTGCAAATAGCCCTGGTGTAAAATTGTGAATCGATGCGCATGCTGCCCCAGACGAGCAGGGAGAAGTAGGCCATACCGATGAGCCAGTACACCCCCACAGGGCCGCCGAGAATTATGTTCAGCGTTATAAGAATCAGGACAATTATCGAGCTGTTTCTAAAGCTTAACATGACTCAATAAGATAAAGGAATGATAACCCGCCGCATCGGCCTGGTATATCAACACATTGCGCAAGCGGTCGATACTGAGCCCCTCATGTTCCAGCTTACCCTGTTTCAGGCACCAGGCGGCCAGCCAGGTAGCGAAGGCCGAAGCAGTGGGATACTCACCGCAATAATTTTTATACTGAAGCACCGGAATTTCCGCACCCAGCACCTGCTTAACCGATTTATAATTTTCACCTTCGGGATCTCCTCTCCGCTCGCCGGACAAGAGCAAATCCACCGATCCACCTGCCAGTGCCAGCAACTCTTTCATTATCAGATCCAGCTGTGCTGCATCGGGCCGGAAAAGGGTACGCACGCCCTTGAGCTGTGCCCAGGTCGAATCAGCAGCTTTGTTCTGTATTACAAAATATGCTGCACCCTCGCCCGCGGTATGGTAACGAAACAGGCCAAACCGTTGCAACAAAGCGAAACTATAATCCGTCAGCTCATCTGCCGCGCCTACCAAAACACTGTGATCCGGATTTTCGGTTAACCATAATCGGGAGTCGTGCAGCGACAGTTCAAAGGACTGCGATCGCTGCACATAGGTATTGTTATACGAATGGCACTTGAGCATCAGGGCCACCTGCGCGCCCACAGTATTATGTGTAGATTGAATAAAAGCAGTGGGCGTAAGCATCTCCTCCTGGTTCTCCACCAGGCGGCGAAGAAAAATGCCTGTATCATCGAGGCAACCATAGGCTGTTCCGGTGATGATGGCATCGGGTTGCTGCAAACCGGCCTGCTTCAATGCATCCATGGCCGTGGCCACACCCATGCGGATGATTCGGCTCATGCGTCGAATCAGTTTCGGATCGATCAGTTTACTATAATCGGGCTCCGAAACTTTAGCACGTGCACCTTCCGGTTCAGTAAACCGAACACCCTCATTCAGGGCATCAAAAACAGGAAGGGGCGATATAGCAGAAGCACCGTTTATATACATATCAGCTCAGTGAGAATAATAAGGATGAACAATTACCACCAAATCCGAAGGAGTTGGACAGTACGTGCTGAAGTCCGGATACCCGACGAAGTTCCTGCACCACCACACCGGGTTTTTCAATAACGGGCAGGCTTATACGCAGACTCGGAAAGAGAATCTGCTCTTCGAGCGAAACCGCTGAATAAATCGCTTCGAGTGCGCCGCATGCAGCCAGGGTATGGCCGGTAAATGACTTGGTGGTGCTCATAGCGGGATACTCATCGCCAAAGAGACGATGGATAGCGGTGCTTTCCGAAGCGTCATTGTTTTGCGTTCCCGTACCATGCAGGTTGATATAGCCGATCGCAGAGCAGTTGAGCTGCGCCATATCAATTGCCCCCTTCATCGCCATAAAGGAACCGGTTCCGTCGGGTGATGATGCCGTCTGGTGATGCGCATCATTCGCGTTGGCATATCCCGATAAACGAACGCGCTTTTCCCGTCCCAGGGCTTCCATCATCTGCTCGCCCGCCAGTACCAGGAAACCTGCTCCTTCGCCCAGATTGAGTCCGCGGCGATTCTGATCAAAAGGCTGACAGAGCTGCTGATCCAGGATCATTAGCGTACTGAAACCGTTCAACGTAAATTTTGACAGGGCATCGGTACCGCCCGCCAGCACTATGTCCAGCATGCCCGCTTTCAGCATCCGCGCCCCCAGCATAATGGCATTGGCAGATGATGAACAGGCCGTACTGATGGTATTGATATATTCGGTGATCCCCAATGCCCGCGCAATATATTCCGTGGTCGCCCCTGCCTCATGCTGATACACGTTGCGAAGCCTTCCCGCTGAATGATTGGCCATAAAGGCCGGAAAAAATTCTTCGGTCAGATCCATGCCCGCCACAGTGGTGGAAGATATCAGTCCAATCCGCAGGCTTCTGCCTCCGAGCGTTTTTTTCAACTGCCCCCCTTCCCACAATCCAGCTTCCGTCAGGGCCTCTTTTGCGGCGATCAGTCCCAACATGGTTGTTCGGCTATTCGTTCCCGTTAGTTCTGATAAGTCGCGCAACTCCTCATTGGTGGCTTTCACTTCTCCGGCGGGAAATGTGTTGGCATGTACCGTGCGCAGGTAGCGAATGGCACCAATGCCGGCCTCGCCTCTCCGGAGCGCACCGATATTTTCCTGCACATTTTTGCCTATGCAGGATATTGCACCACGGCCAGCTATGTACACAGCGCCACTCATCTTAACCGGCAGCAGGGGTTTGATTGGCAAGAATAAAATCGGCCATGGTATCGATGGACTTGAAAATCTTCGGACCCTCTTCGGCATTGGCCAGTTTGATCCGGTATTTCTGCTGCATCAGCACAATCAGTTCCAGCGCATCGATTGAGTCGAGTCCCAACCCCTCACCGAACAGCGGATCGCTTGCCACGATATCCTCGGGCTTTATCTGCAGGTTCAACTGTTCAATAATCTGCTGTTTTAAATCTTCAACTAACTGCTCCCTATTCATGATTTAAATATTGATAAACGTTATTGCCTGTAAAAGGTCTTGAAAGTACAGAATCCTCCGCAACCCGGGAAACCCGGAACAGGGCTGCCTCGTACTGCTCACCGAGGATATCGGTCCAGCCCACCAGGCAGCTATCCGTATGCCCCTCTTCGAACAGTCGCTCCACATAGCTTACCAGCAGGTCCACGGGCGGCTGGTCATCCACAAAAAAAGCCTGTTCTCCCTTGAATCCGTGCCGTATGCTGATTTCACCCGTCACAATATTCGGCAGGGTGTAAACGAACACAGCGGGACTCGGAATCTCCCTCAGCTGCTCCACAAATTTCCGGTCGGTATCCAGGCTCGAATGGCGGTTGGCCAGTACGATCGCCTTACTGTAGGGCGATTGCTCTCCGCGCCCCGAACCTGCTTCCGGTTTGCCCAATACCAGTTCCGCTGCCAGCACACCCAGTTTGGCCAGACGATCCATTTTATACCACTTGGGATAATCCGTACTCAGCTCCTTGTACAGGGCCGTCAGGAATTCGTCTGCCGTGGCTCCGGGCAGTTCAAACACCGGCTCCTCATTGCGCCAGGCCCGGTTGGCCCTGATCCTGGCCGCCGCATTGATCCAGTATGGTGATGCTCCTGCACTCATGAAACCCCTTGTCCCCCTTCCAGCATATCTCTTAATTGCAGTGTTCTGGCCAGTTTTTTCACCTGGCGCTCGTGTTCCCGTACAAAGGGATTTTCGAGATCCCACACATATCCTGCCAGAACCGAACAGATTTTATTCTTGATTTCCGGATTCTGGTTTTTGGCGTAGAAAATGATATCGAGGGTGCCATCGTACCAGCTATTCACATAGGTGCGGAAGGTATTGACTCCCTGCATCATGTATTCCATATATTCTTTGTCCCAATCAACTTCGCCACCCTGCAGTTTTCTGATCACGAGGTGAGCAGCTTTCTGGCTCGACACAGTTGCCAGCGTCACGCCCGAAGAGAAAACGGGATCGAGAAACTCTGTTACGTTGCCGGTCAGCACAAAGCCATCGCCGTAAAATCGGTCGGTGGTGGCAGACCAGGATTGCAGCAGCCGCACTTCAAATTTCCGCTCAGCGTCGCGGAAACGATCGGCCAGATAGGGCTCGTCTTCCAAGAGGGCGGTGAACACTTCCTCATTGTTGCCACTGTATTGTTCAAAGAAAGATGGATCACCCACATATCCCACGGAGGTAATACCGGTGGAGAAAGGAATCACCCAGATCCACACCCCCGGTTTATGCGTAACAATCGTAATCCGGTTCGGCTCGTGCACCGCCTGCCGTTTATTATCCACCATATGGCAGAACAAGGCCTTTCGAGGAGGCAGGGTGGATGGACGATCCAGTCCGAATAATTTCGGAATCACTCTTCCGTATCCGCTTCCATCAACGATGAAACGGGCAGCGATGGTTTTGGTTTGCCCTTCTTTATCCACCACCGTGGTTACAGAATTGGAACCGTCAAATCGTATATCCGTTACCGTTGTTTCATAATGAACGGGGATCCCTTTTTCTTCGCAACAATCGGCAAGAATTTTATCAAAATCGGCACGGGGCACCTGCCAGGTCCAGCTCCACCCCCTGGTAAACTGATCGGCGAAGGAATAGTCGCAAATCATGCCTTCCTTCACAAACTTGGCCCCGAATTTTTCCTGAAATCCATGCGATCGTACAGCTTCCAGAAAACCGGCTTCTTCCAATGCTTCCATACAGCGGGGCAAGAGGCTCTCGCCAATGACGAAACGGGGGAATTTCATTTTCTCCACGATCATAACATTGTACCCGGCCTGCTTGATGATGGAAGCTGCAACTGTACCGGCGGGTCCGGCTCCTATTACAAGGACATCAGTTTGAATGTGCATCGCAAGGATTGTTTTAGGATTGGTTAATTTTTAACGGTTATTTTTCCGGCAGATCAGCAGGGTATGCCCGCCTTCGCCGATATGGTCAATTTGTTCTTCGATGGTAAGTCCCGCATCATAAATGCATTTCTTGAACACCTTCGAATCGTACATCTGGCTGTTTCCGTTTGCCAGGGCTGTGAAATAAAGAGATGTCATCTGCAAACTGAAGGCCGCGCCTTCGAATCGCTGACAATCCCAGAAGTTTTCCAGTATAAACACATAGCCTTTTTCGTCAATCGCCTCGCGACAGCGTTTAAGGATCGACGTTATTTCCTCATCAGAGAAACAATCGAGGAACTGGCTCATCCAGATACCATCGTGTCCTTTGGGGAATTGTTGTGTTTCATCGAGAATATTCACCGGATGGAACTGGATCCGATCAGACAATCCCAGTTCATTGATTCTTTTCTGTGCCATGGATACCTGTCCGGGCAGGTCCATAATCGTTACATAAATATCGGGGGCATATTGCGCGCAGGAGATGGCCCATTTACCGGTATTTCCACCGATATCGATAATTTTTTTCACGCCTGTGGCGAAAACCATGGGCAGCACCAGCGGGAAGGAACCATCGGAATAATAGTGATCGAACTCGAACCAGCTTTTCTGCACCTGCGGGGGAAGTTTCGAAAGCGCTTCGTAAATGGTAGACCATTGATCGCCGAATACCTTCAATCCAACCGGTTTTCCGGTGGCAATACTTTCTTCGAGATAGGCAAGCCCATCGTAGCAAACATCATCAATGAAATTGATGTTCACATTGGTAAGCGGGTCGGCCAGCAGGAAAAAACCCGTTTTGGTGATCGAGTACTTGTCTTCATTTAACAAAAAGACACCCATACCAAGTCCGGCTTCCATGAGTACCCTTGCTCCGTAATGCGAGATGCCTGTTTTGGCCGCTGCTTCCTCAATGGTGATTCCGGCTTTGCCCGCATCGCGAACCGTTTTGAGCAAGCCGTTTTTACGCATGGCCTGTGCGGCCTGGAACATTACAGGTCCGAATGCGATCCGCTGTGCGGCTTCTTTAGCCTGAACTGCAGTCAGTTGGTCTTTTGAAAAATGATTCATGTTTAGGTGCTACTATTAGTTAGTTTTTGAAAATACCAGGGCCGCATTACATCCTCCGAATCCGGATCCGGTTTTTATAAAATGTTTCAGATCCTGTTCCTTTTCCAGCCGGACGGATATGCGAACGGATGAAGATACACCATGGTTGGAATATCCGCGGGAGGGTAAAATCCATCCTCTTTCCATTGCTTCCAGTCCGATGGCCGACTCGATTAATCCGGCAGCACCCAGGGTATGTCCGAATACCGCTTTCAAACTGAAAGCCGGTACCTGGTCGAGGGCCGCCAGCGTGAACGCTTTGGATTCCATCTCATCATTATAGGGTGTTGCCGTACCATGGGCAGCGATGAATCCGATATCTGCAGGATTGGTTTTCGCCTGTTTCATGGCAAGTCGGATGGCATAAGCCATTTCTGCTCCGGTACGCGATGGTCCGGATATATGATTGGCATCATTGGAGCTTGCTCCGCCGCTGAGCAGGATTGGTTGGGTGCTGCCGGAATTGCTCTCCGAAGGCGGTTCCGTACTCAGAACCATTCCACCCGCGCCCTCGCCGAGATTAAGTCCCTTCCGGTCGCAGTCGAAGGGTTTGCATTCTTCATCACTTAAAGCCTGAAAGGAACGGAACCCGGCCATGATAAAGGGACTGATACAATCCGCGCCCACTACCACGGCATGTTTATACCGGCCTGCATCCAGGAATCGCTTAGCCACCAGCAGGGCCGTCATACCAGAGATACAGGCATTGGAAACCAGTACAGGCCGACTATGATAACCCAGATCCGCTGCTATTTTTTGTACGGAACGATGCAGTCCGGCCTGTTCCGCGGCCCTTGCTGATCCTTCCTGCAGATCTCCAATATTTCCTTTGGTGGATGCCAGTACCAGTAAAGTGGAGGGATCATCCATTCGGATATGCGGAACCGATAGGAGCAGCTTACGAAGGCTGTGCAGCATCAGGATTTCAAATGCCGTCCATTCGGAACCGAATCTGCCGGAGAGAGTATCCCATTGCTGCGGACTAAACAATGCGCCGCAGATTCCCTGATCCTGAAACAGCTGGTGCCGATTGGGAAAAACGGCCGTTTTGCCTGCTGCCATAGCATCCAGATTTTCGGCCGTTCCATCCGCCAGGGGCGTCACCACATGGTGTGCAAGTATGTAAACAGGTTTTTCCGTCATGCCTCGCTGCTAAGATATTTTTTCTTCCACGCCTCGAAAAAAGGCGGATTGATTAACTGTAATGAGTTCGATGGCAAATCCAGAAAAACCTGTACCGTGGATCCTTTCGCCACCAGCTCTTTGGTAACGGCATTGTACAACCGATACTGAAACTGCAGCTTGGCCGCATAAGAGGGAATGAATTCGGTTTCAATAATTACCCGATCGCCGTATTTCAGCGATTTCTTAAAATCGAGCTCCACCTTCACGATCGGAACGGTGAAGCCCTGTTTGTAAATATCGAGATAGCTGAGTCCGAATGCCTGGCCAAATGCCTCGCGCCCGTCTTCAAAATAACGCACATAATGGCCATGCCACACTATTCCCAAAGGGTCAGCTTCATTAAAGCGTACGGCAATTTCAGTGGTATACGATAAGGATCCTTTATTCATGTCGGTATCGGCCTAGGAACCGAAGTTCGAACGCCAGGATTTTAATTTTGATTTTTTGATGGTTTGCATTGCCTTATAGATGGTAGATGCATAATAGTTGCGGAATCCGAAACCACCTGCTTTTTCCACCATGCGCTCGGTGTACAGCACTTTTTTGCTGGACAGGTCGATAAAGGTAATCCACATGGCGGCAGACTCAGAAGTTTTGCTCAGTGCTTCCATGATAACTACCAGTCCCACACCGGACTTACCGGAAAGATCATATTTATTAACCATTTCCTGAATATCCGCTTCGCTCAGGCGTTTTTCGTCGGCGGTGGAAGAACTGGCGATATCTTTTTCATCAATCTTTTCATTGATGGCAGTTACCGCTGCGATATCGGGCGTAATATTGGAACGTTCGAGATGTTTTTCCCAGTCGAATTTTTTCTGTTCTGCAATAATCACCTGGTTGATACCGGGGAAGTGACGGGTTTTGATATCGTAGGCAGTGGCACTGATATCGTTGATCACTTTGGCTTTGGAGAAATCCACACCCAGATAAACCATCGGTGTGCCTGAACTCAGGATATCCGATTTTTTCTGGGCCTGCAGGGCAGTTACGGCGAATAACAACAATCCGCAAAAAAATAGGTGAAGGTTCTTTTTCATGGTTAAAATGATTAATGGTTATGATTTAGGTTCCTGAAGAAAAATTTTCATTTCGCAACGCGCCAGCAGGGTATCGCCGTCGTACACCGTACCTTCCACGATGGATACATTGAATACCTGGTTAATCTGCCGGGCTCTTGTTTTCAGGAGGGTACCTACTTCGGGTAAGCTGTGAATCTGCAGGTCTTTGATCGCACCGATAAATCCAACCAGCACCGGCCCATCGCCCTGCAGGGCCTTATAACCGGCCCCGGCGGCGGCTGTTTGTGCGATATTTTCCACCAGCAGGGCGGCAGTAGCCCGACCATTTTCCACCAGGATATTATCGGGTCTTATTTCGAAAACCGTTTCCGTAAGGGTCGAATCGTCCTGCAGCAGGCCATCAATCATTACAAATGGCGGCCGCTGGGGTAGTATCGTTGATAATTGTTCTTTTGGTACCAGACTCATGCTTCCCAGAAATCGTAAAAATTAAACCATTGGGTTGGGTATTGCAGCACTTTTTTCTCTGTTTCCACCACAAAATCCTGAAGCGCTTTTTTCATCCTTTCATCCCGCGAGCCGCTGTTGTATAACAGGGGTTCACAGGCATAAAAATGATAATGGCTGCTGGTTTCCTTGAAAGCATATACAAAACTAACCGGAACCTTCAGCGTGGCGGCCAGTAAAAAAGGACCTGCCGGAAAATTAGCTGTTTTCCCCAGGAATTGGGTGGAAAGTGTTTTATTTCCCGGCAAAAACCGGTCGGCATGCATACATACCAGTTCGTTATTTGCCAATGCGTCGTTGATGGCAAAAATATGGCTCAGATCCTCTCGGATTATGATCAGCTTCATGTTCCTTCCCCCCGTTACTTTCTCCAGATAAGCCTTGATCTGCTCCTGTTCACCGTCGTACATCACCACATTGATGGAGGTTTTTAATCGCTTGAGCAGATGGCCTGCTATCTCCCAATTGCCCACATGCGCACTTAACAACAAT
Source organism: Flavihumibacter sp. (assembly GCA_036562745.1). Lineage (GTDB taxonomy): Bacteria > Bacteroidota > Bacteroidia > Chitinophagales > Chitinophagaceae > Flavihumibacter. Next base: position 3,411 of record DATCJQ010000060.1, on the reverse strand, counting down.
CCGCCCCTGCCCTCACGCACCATCTGGTGCAACCATTCTTCTCCGTCAAAATCAAAACTCAGTTTGGGATTCAGGCCGGCCATCACAGCCACTTTATCAATCAGGGTCTGACCAAACTGAAAGTAGGTACGGTAAACTGCTTTTCGCGTTTTCCAGGAAGAATACCGGAGATGTTCTGAAAAAAATCGTCTTAATGCAAGGGAAGACTGGCGGGAAAATACCCAGTAATAAAATGATACGAAACGAAGGAGAAAATAGGCCGGACCCAAACCCCACCGTTTCAGCACCACCACAAATATGCGATAGCCCAGCGGGGTAGCCTGGGACTTACCCTGCCAGGATGCCATTATACCAACTCTTTAGATTTGATGCGTTGAGACACATAATCATAAAAGTCCTGAATGGTTTCAATCGGCGCGAAATCTTCGGGTTTAACCTTGAACCCGAAATGATGTTCGAGTACCACAACCATATCGATATAATCGAGGCTGTCCAGCTCCAGGGTTTCTTTGAGGTTGGCTTCAGGGCTAATTTTGTCCGCGTCCACTTCAAATTCCTCCACCAGCAGGTAATTGATTTTTTCAATGATTTGCTCAATTGTCATAGCGGCTAAATTAAATCAGTTAGTATTGTAAGTGTTCAGTTAAAAGGATGAAACGGCGAATATCGGTGATTAATTGTTTTTATACGTTTTCAGCGGACACAAAAAAACTTGACAAAACCCGCATTACTACAGCCTGAACGCCTTATCCCTTAAACTTTTTTACTATAAGTGAAGAGTTGGTGCCTCCGAAACCGAAGGAATTGGACAGGAAACAGTCAAATTCCGCATCCAGGGTTTTGGTTACCAGGTTAATCCGGGCTGAATCTTCATCCGGTTCCTCAAAATTGATATTGGGTGCGATAAACCCGTTCTGCATCATGATCATCGAGTAAACGATCTCACTGGCGCCGGCCATCCAGCACTCATGGCCGGTCATCGATTTGGTGGAACTCACATAGGGTCGGGTGGCTCCGAACACCTCGTGAATGGCCCTCGCTTCGCTGCTGTCGCCCGCGGGAGTGGATGTTGCGTGTGCGTTAATATAAAAAATATCTGCGGGATTCAGGCCGGCATCTTTCAGCGCCATGTGCAGGGCTCTGACCGGACCGTCTACCGTTGGGTTGGAAATATGTTCGCCGTTGGAGGAAAATCCATAACCCACCACTTCGCCCAGGATGTGGGCACCGCGTTTTTGCGCCGATTCCAGGCTTTCCAGCACCACCGTTGCTGCCCCTCCCGAGGGAATCAGCCCGTCGCGGTTCTTATCGAAGGGCCGGGATGCACGGGTGGGTTCCGATTCGCGCACGGAAAAGGCTGAAAGCGCATCGAAACTGCCCATGGAATAAATATTGATTTCCTGCGCGCCCCCGCAAATGATGGCGTCCTGCAGGCCGGTTTTGATAAAATGATAGCCCAGTCCGATGGAGTGACTTCCGCTGGCACAGGCTGCGCTGATAGTAAAATTCACTCCCTTCAGGCGGAAAATGGTTGCCAGGTTCATGGTAACGGTGGAGTTCATCACCTGGAAAACAGAGCCGGAACCCACCAGGGTGGTGTCCTTGCGCTCGCGCATCAGGTCGGTGCCGGTAACCACGGGCTCGGCGGAACTATCGTTCCCGTAAAGCACCCCGATGGTCATTTTATCGAGCAACTCATCGGTAATTCCCGCCTGTTGCAGGGCTTCGACGGTTGCCATATAAGCATATTCGCCCTGCTGGGGAAGCATCACCCGCGCACGGCGATCCAGCAAACCCTTCAGATTCGGGCGCTCCACCCAGCCGGTTAAGCCCGACCGGTATCCAAATTCCTTCCGGGCCGGATCCAGTATAATACCTGACTTGCCTTCATATAGGGATTGCCTTACTTCTTCCTGATTCTTTCCGATACAGGAATAAATGCCCATGCCTGTTATCACAACTCTGTTCATGCCTGCTAAGTATATAGTCCGCCGTTGATCGATATAACGGTGCCTGTAATATAGCCAGATTCCGGCGAAGCCAAAAATGCTACTGCATGCGCCACTTCTTCCGGTTTTCCGAACCGCTGGGCCGGGATCATGGCTTTAAGCTCCTTCTCATTCAGATCGCTGGTCATATCAGTCTGGATAAACCCGGGTGCCACAGCATTGACCGTCACCCCACGCTTGGCCACTTCCTGGGCCAGGGCTTTGGTGGCCCCTATCACCCCGGCCTTGGCGGCCGAATAGTTGGTTTGTCCGGGCATGCCCTTTAAACCGGATAAGCTCACCACATTCACGATCCTTCCGTTCCGGCGCATCAGCATGCCGCTGAGCACCTCACGGGTTACGTAGAAGAAAGCATCCAGACTGGTGGAGCGAACCGATTCCCACTGCTCATCCTTCATCCACATCATCAGGGTATCGTCTTTGATGCCGGCATTGTTCACCAGTACTTCAATGGGATTCTCCTTATTCGCATCGATCCAGGCGCCCAGTACGGATTTCACCTGGTCCTTGTCCGCCACATCAAATACCAGCAACTCGCCGGTGCCACCTGCAGCTTTGATCTGCTCCAGGGTTTCGTTCGCCGCATCGAGATTGCCTTTATAGTTAACCAGAACATGGTAGCCCTGGCTGGCCAGCTTTACACAGATAGCACGGCCTATTCCACGTGATCCCCCTGTTACCAATGCAGTTTTCATAAGCTTAAGCAAATTGTTGACCGATCACGCGACTTACCACGGGATCTGCCTGTTCAAAATAATTACGCACGGCGGTGATCATTTTATAACGCGGTGCATCTTCCACAAAACTGGGGAAGATGGCATGAATCTCCTTGTAAAGGGATAGCGTCGCCTTCGCCATACGATCCTGGCATTTCAGATAATCCACCGCGTGCAGCAGGGTAATCATCTGGATCACCAGCACTTCAAATGAGTTATTGATTACCCGACGGGTAAGCAGCGCCGCATTGGAACCCATGCTCACAATATCCTGGTTATCGTTGTTATTCGGAATACTGTGGATATACATCGGGTTGCTGAAGGTCTGATTCTCCGCAACGGTGGATGTGGCGGTGAACTGCATGCCCTGGATACCGAAATTCAGTCCCAGTGTTCCTAAGTTCAGGAAGGGAGGGAATTTTTCATTCAGCCTTGCATTCAACAGATAGTTCAGCTGACGTTCACTCAGCATGCTCAGTTTGGTGATGGCAATCTTGAGTTTGTCCATCTCCAGCGAAACATAATCGCCATGGAAATTTCCCCCGTGGAAAATATTGGCGTTTTCATGATCGATAATGGGATTATCGTTCACAGAATTGAACTCCGCCACAATTACTTTTTCAGCGTTATTGATGGTGTCGAGAATGGGCCCCAGCACCTGCGTAATACAACGGAGCGAATAATAC
>DATCJQ010000051.1:0-7258 GCA_036562745.1 Flavihumibacter sp. | reverse complement strand
ACAATACCGATATCCGTTGCGTGGTGGAGCATCCGGAGACTCTGCCCACCGTCGAAATGAGCGGAGAAAAACGCCGGAATGTATTCCTGTGCATAAAGGAATCGCTGCATAATATCGTCAAACATTCCCGCGCCACCGAAGTGCGGATCATTTTCAAACTGGGACCGCAGCTGGTGATACAGATTCACGATAATGGCGTAGGATTCCAGGACATTATGATTCGTGAATTCAGCAATGGACTAACGAATATGCGCAAACGAATGGAAGGTATTGACGGACATTTCAATATCCGGAATGAAAACGGAGCATTGATCACATTCAGCATACCGCTTCCCTAACCCGGTATTGTCAGCCTGCCGACTCCGTTAAACTCGTTTCGAGGTCTCTTAACCGGAAGCTTTCTTTCCCATTGCCAGAAACACCAGCAACCATCCAAGAATGAAGAAAACACCGCCAATGGGAGTGATCAATCCAAGCTTTGACAGCCCCACGGTGTCGGTTGCCTTGAGAAAGGTTAAGAGATAAAGTGATCCGCTGAATAGCAGGATACCTATCCAGAAACATTGTGCTGCTCTCTTCAGAAGCGGGGAGGGATATTGAGCCGCCAGCAATCCGGTTGCCAGCAGGGCAAACACATGATAGAAATGGTAACGCACACCGGTATCGAAGGTAGATACTGTTTCGGCCGGCACGAGTTGTTTTAATCCATGTGCGCCGAAGGCACCGAGAATAACGGCCAGCGCCCCAAGCAGGGCGGCACTGCGTAAAATCGTTTTAGTCATGTAGTATGGCTTCTTTTATCTGCTCGAGGGTCAGTTCTTCTTCGTGCAGCGACAAATGCGCCTGTTCGTAGTACATTTTCCGGTCGTGCAGTTTTTTGATGATATGCGATTTCATATTCTCATCCGGAATATCGCTGAGCAGCGGCCGGTGTTGTTTTTCTTTCAGCAACCGCTCAATCAATACCGGCGTGGAAGTATTCAGCCAGATCACTTTCCCGTTTTCCTTCATGAAATCGATATTTCCGAAGAAGCAGGGCGTTCCCCCGCCGCAGGAAATCACGAAGGATTCATGCGCTTCGGTAAGGTTTACCAGGGTATCTTTCTCCAGTAACCGAAAATACTCTTCTCCTTTGTCGGCAAAGATTTCAGTAATCGGTTTGCCTTCGCGCAGCACAATCACATCATCCAGATCGAAAAAAGGAAAATTCAGACTGGCGGAAAGTTTGCGGCCCCAGTAGGATTTACCGCTGCCCATGAATCCTATCAGATAAATTTTCATTAGCTGAATGCATTGATACCGGTTACATCCATACCGGTAATTAACAGATGAATATCATGGGTACCTTCATAGGTAATCACACTTTCGAGATTCATCATATGACGCATGATGCTGAACTCTCCGGTGATACCCATACCGCCCAGCATCTGGCGGGCGTCGCGGCAAACTTTGTGCGCCACTTCGCAGCCATTCCGCTTGGCCATACTTACCTGGGCAGGTGTTACTTTTCCTTCGTTCATCAGTACCGCCACGCGCCAGTTCAGGAGCTGGGCCTTGCTGATTTCGGTAATCATTTCGGCCAGCTTTTTCTGCTGCAACTGGAATCCTGCAATCGGCTTGCCAAACTGAATTCTTTCCCTGGCATAGCGCAGCGCAGTATCATAACAATCCATCGCAGCGCCGATGGTACCCCAGGCGATGCCGAAACGGGCCTTGGTCAGGCAGCTGAGCGGACCTCGCATCCCCTTAATATTGGGAAGGATATTTTCTTTGGGAACTTTCACATTATCAAAAACCAATTCTCCGGTTGCGGATGCTCTTAAGCTCCATTTTCCATGGGTGGTGGGCGTGCTGAATCCTTCCATACCGCGCTCCACGATCAATCCGTGTACCACCCCTTCTTCGTTCTTGGCCCATACCACGGCAATCTGCGCGAAAGGTGCGTTGGAGATCCACATCTTGGCGCCGTTTAAAATCACATGATCACCGGCATCGCGGAAATTGGTGAGCATGCCAGCGGGATTACTTCCATGGTTGGGTTCGGTTAAACCGAAACATCCCAGCCATTCGCCGCAGGCCAGTTTGGGCAGGTATTTCCGACGTTGTTCTTCACTTCCGTATTCATAGATCGGGAACATCACCAGCGAACCCTGTACCGATGCAGTGGAACGGACACCACTGTCTCCTCTTTCCAGTTCCTGCATCATCAGACCGTAGGAAATATAATCAAGCCCGCCACCTCCGTATTCAACCGGAATGGTGGGACCGAATACGCCGAGTTCTCCCATCTGCTTCACTATATGCTCGGGGAAACTGGCTCTTTGCGCGTAATCTTCAATAATGGGCGAGATTTCCTGTTTAACATAGTTACGAACTGCATCCCGAATCATCAGGTGCTCTTCGGTTAACAAATCATCCAGTTGAAGGTAATCGGGTGATTGAAATAAATCCTGGGCCATGGCAACAATTTTAATACGTACTAAAGTAGTCAGATTATGGTAAATAGCTGCTCATTTCCGCCTGGTATTGACGGGCAATAATGCGGGCTTCAGCAGCAAAATCTTCTTTTTCGGATGCATATATAACAGCGCGGCTTGCATTTACCAGCAGTCCGGCATCAGCGTTCAACGCTTTTTCGGAAATCTCCCGCAAACTGCCTCCCTGTGCACCTACTCCGGGTACCAGAAAGAAATGCTCCGGCAATAAACTGCGGATTTTCTCAAAAGCAGCGGCCTGAGTGGCGCCCACCACAAACATCAGGTTATCGGGACTCCCCCACTCCGCAACGGTTTTCATCACTTTCTCGTAGAGGTATTCCTCTCCCATTTTCTGCAGCTCAAAATCGGCCGCCCCCTTGTTGGATGTGAGTCCGAGCACGATGGTCCACTTATCCTTATATTCCAGAAATGGCTGCACACTGTCGGACCCCATATAAGGCGCTACAGTAATCGCATCAAAGGGCATGGCTTCGAAAAAAGCTTTGGCATACTGGGTGCTGGTATTGCCGATATCTCCCCGTTTCGCATCAGCAATCCGCAAATGGGTTTCCGGGATATAGTTCACGGTTTCCTCCATGATCTGCCACCCCCGGGGGCCCATCGCTTCATAAAATGCCGTGTTGATTTTATAACTGACGCAAGTATCGAGCGTGGCATCGATGATGGCCTTATTGAAACGTATCACCCCGTCTTTTTCCTTCTGCAGGAAAGCAGGAATTTTGGCCGGATCGGTATCCAGTCCAACACATAAATAGGATCTCTTTTTCTTAATCTGTTCTACGAGCGATTGCCTGTTCATAGCCGCGAAGATAAGGAGGATTAACGGCCAAGCAGTTCTACAAAACGGGCAATTTCACTAAAGCGATTATAGAGCGGAACCGGCGCCACCCTGATCACATCGGGTTCCCGCCAGTCGGCGAAAATGCCGTTCTCGGTAAGATAATCGAACAGGGCACGACCATCCTGCTTCACAAAAAGAGAAACCTGGCATCCGCGTGCGGCGAGATCGGCGGGTGTCAGAATTTCAAATTTACCGGAACGCTCAGCAACCAGCCGGCTTAATAATTCGTGAAGATATGCAGCCATATTCCGGGCTTTTTCCAGGCAATTCGCAAATCCCGCCTCCTCAAAAATTTCCAGGGAGGCAAGATGTGCTGCATACATTATGGGAGATGGAGTACTCAATTGCCAGCCCTCGGCCGTTTGAATGGGCCTGAACCCTTTTTCCATTTTGAAACGGGTTTCCTTTTCATAGCCCCACCAACCACCCAGGCGGTAAATGGATGGATCTTTATGATAACGTTCATGGATATACGCTCCGGCAATGGCACCGGGACCCGAGTTAAGGTATTTATAACTGCACCAGCAGGCGAAATCCACGTTCCAGTCGTGCAGTGCCAGGGCGATATTGCCCACTCCGTGCGCAAGGTCGAATCCCACCTTCGCTCCAACGGCCTGGGCCTGTCGGGTAATGGAGGCCAGATCAAAAACCTGGCCGGTGTAATAATTTACGCCGCCCCAAAGCACCAGGGCCAGTTCGTCGCCGGTTTCCTCAATGGCACGAGCTATATCTTCCGCACGGATCAAATGCTCACCCGACCGGGGCGCCAGTTCAATCAGGATTTCATCCGGATTCAATCCCATCGATTTCAGATGGGTCTCAAACATGTACTGATCGCTGGGGAACGCTTTGGCTTCGCAGAGAATCTTTCTCCTTTTTCCCTCCGGACGGTAAAAACTCACCATCATGAGGTGGAGGTTCACGGTCAGCTGGTTCATCACCACAATTTCCGAAGGCAGCGCGCCAGTGATGGAACTGAGGGGACCAACCAGCCGGTCGTGAAAATGCATCCAGGAATTATCGGTGCGGAAAAATGCTTCCACCCCTTCCTGCGCCCATTGCCCCAGCACCTGCTGAATATGAGCGGCCGTGCTTTTGGGCTGCAGTCCCAGTGAGTTTCCCAGAAAATAAATCTGCTCACGGTTATCCTTAACCGGAATGATAAACCGGTCGCGGAACCTGGCAAGCGAATCGTTTGCATCTAACTGTGATGCATAGCTGAAGTCAATATTCATAGTCAAGATCAGGCAACCACTTCAATCACCCTGGTGGCTTCCAGGCTGGCATTGCGCATGGCGATGCTTCTGGCTGCCAATCCGGCAAAATGATTGAAGGCTGCTTTGGTGATTTCGTCATCCGTCATCATGATCGGCACGCCGGTATCACCGCCTTCGCGGATGCTCTGCACCAGGGGAATCTGGCCGAGGAAGGGAATATCATATTCCTCTGCCAGTTTTTTACCACCTTCTTTTCCGAAAATATAATACTTGTTCTCAGGCAACTCAGCCGGAGTGAAATAGCTCATATTTTCCACGATACCGATGATAGGCACTTTGATTTGAGCCTGTCCGAACATCGCAATACCTTTTTTTGCATCGGCCAGGGCCACATCCTGCGGAGTGGTAACCACGATCACTCCGGTAACCGGAACGGTTTGCATCAGGGTGAGGTGAATATCTCCCGTGCCGGGCGGCATATCGATAATCAGGTAATCCAGTTCATCCCAGTACACATCGGTTACAAACTGACGGATGGCACTGCTGGCCATGGGTCCGCGCCATACCACCGCATTTTTCTCATCCACCAGCAAACCAATAGACATTAGTTTGATTCCGTACCGGTCGAGCGGAACGATCAGCCCCTTTTCGCCATGAGCCATCATTTTCGGACGCTCACCGCGCACACCAAACATGATGGGTACACTGGGACCATAAATATCCGCATCCATGAGTCCCACTTTCGCACCACCCTGGGCCAGCGCCAGTGCGAGGTTGGCAGATACCGTGCTCTTGCCCACCCCCCCTTTACCACTCACTACAGCGATAATATTTTTCACTTTCGGCAAAATCTGACCAGGATCCACCCGCTTGCTATTGGTATTGGCGGTGAAATTCACCGTTACCCGGGCTTCTTTATTTACCAGCAGTTTTATTGCATTGATGGCTGCATTTTTCATCAGCTCTTTCATAGGACAGGCCGGGGTGGTAAGCACGATGGTGAAACTCACGTCATTGCCGTTGATCTGCAGATCCTTCACCATGTTCAGGCTAACGATATCACTGCCCAGATCCGGCTCCTGAACATTTCCCAGTGCTTTTAATATTTCTTCTTGCGTCATTATCTTTATTATTGAAAAGGGAATTTTAGTGCAAAATTAACCAATGACACTGGTATATTGTTGAACCGGTTACCCTGATATCTATATATTTGAGCTAATGAAGCGAATTTTACCTCTAGTCATAGTAAGTTTTTTCTTTATTTGTCAGCGAGCTTCCGCACAATTTGAGACAATGAAGGATTCCGTGGTAATGCTGTACGGCGTAGTGATGACGGCTGACAGTCTCGACGGCATCCCCGCCGTGAGTGTGGTGATCAAATCCAGCGGACGTGGTACCATCACCAATGACCAGGGGGTATTCTCAATCGTTGCATTAAAGGGTGATATTATTGAATTCACCAGCGTGGGATACAAACCCAAGATGGTGGAAATTCCGCGCGACCTCGAAGGCAACCAGTTCAGCGTGGTGCAACTGATGGTGGTGGACACCCAGTATCTACCGGCTACCATTATACGCCCGCGCCCTACCCGCGAACAATTCGAACGCGATTTCGTGAACATGGTGGTACCCGATGATGATCTGGAAATTGCCCGTAAAAACACCAATGAGCAAACCCGTCGGGCCCTGATGAATATTCTTCCCGCCGATGGCAAGGAAGCCGCCAACTATGCACTTCGCCAGCAGGCCACCCGCTATTCTTATCAGGGAACCACTCCTCCCATCAACCTGATGAACCCCATGGCCTGGGCTGAATTTATCAAGGCCTGGAAAAGAGGAGACTTCAAACGAAAGAACTAGCTTCCGGCAAATTCAGTTGCCCTTATTTTTACAGTCTAAAACTGCCATATGTTTAAACAGATCGCTGTTATCGGTGCCGGCACCATGGGAAATGGTATTGCCCACGTTTTTGCTCAATACGGTTTCAATGTAAACATGATCGATTTGAGTGCCGCACAACTGGAAAAAGCCCTCCAGACCATTCGCAAAAACTTTGAAAGACAGGTGGCCAAATCGCTCCTGACCGCCGAAGAAATGGAGGCCGCCATCCAGCGTATTCAGCCGGTTCAGACTATGGAAACCGGAGTGGCCAATGCCGATCTCATCGTGGAAGCCGCAACCGAAAACACCGAATTAAAACTCACCCTGTTTCGCCAGCTGGATCAGTTTGCCCCCAGGCATGCCGTCCTCGCGACCAATACATCTTCCATTTCCATCACCAAAATTGCGGCTGTTACTGCCCGTCCGGAAAAAGTGATCGGCATGCATTTCATGAATCCCGTGCCAGTTATGAAACTGGTGGAAGTGATCAATGGCTATTCTACCGAAGCCGCGGTTACTGAACAAATCATTGCGCTAAGTAAACAGCTTGGCAAGATTCCTGCCGTGGTAAATGACTATCCCGGCTTTATCGCCAACCGCATCCTGATGCCCATGATCAACGAAGCCATCTACAGCTTATACGAGGGCGTTGCCGGTGTGGAGGAAATTGATACCATCATGAAACTGGGAATGGCCCACCCCATGGGTCCCCTGCAACTGGCTGATTTCATCGGTCTCGATACCTGCCGCAGCATCCTCCAGGTGATGCACGAGGGATTGGGTAATCCGAAATATGCCCCCTGCCCCCTGCTCACCAATAT
>DATCJQ010000049.1:0-18375 GCA_036562745.1 Flavihumibacter sp. | reverse complement strand
GTTCCTTCCCACCCGCGCCCCGGGCATCAGATGGCAGAAATGCCAAACCCTGGTACCCTCCCCGATTTCCGCACCGGGATCAATCACCGCGGTTTCATGAATTTGTTTTTTCTGCATATGGCCGATTTTGACAAATATGCTAAATTCCATGCTAAAACTACCGTCATTGGCAACTCTTCCTCCGTCGGCCGCTCCTTCTGGTCAACGTTTTTTCTCGTTGGATGTATTTAGGGGTGCTACCGTCGCATTTATGATACTGGTGAATAATCCGGGTAGCTGGTCACATATCTATTCGCCACTCCGCCATGCAAGCTGGCATGGCTGCACGCCCACCGATCTGGTGTTTCCTTTTTTCCTGTTTGCCGTGGGTAATGCCCTGGCCTTCGTGATGCCCAGGCTTGAGGCCATGAATCGCCAGGCAGCCCTCTGGAAAATTATCAAACGCGGCATCCTGATTTTCCTGATCGGTCTCACGCTGAACTGGTACCCCTTTGTCAGGTGGGAGAACAATGAACTGGTGTTCAGATCCTTCGATTCGGTCCGGATCTTTGGCGTGCTGCAACGCATTGCCCTGGCTTATCTTTTCGGAGCGCTGATCGTTTATCTTTTCAAAGCTCGATTATCCTTTGTGATAGCCGCCCTGCTCCTGCTCTCCTATTGGGTTATCACGGCCATGGCTGGTGATCCGGCCGATCCTTATAGTTTGGAAGGCTTCTGGGGCACCCATCTCGATCGTGCCCTCCTCGGCGATTCCCATATTTACAAAGGCGAAGGAGTGGGTTTCGATCCGGAGGGACTCGCCAGTACAATCCCCTCCATTGCGCAGGTGATCCTTGGCTTCCTCGTGGGAGATTATATCCGCCAGAAAGGCAAAAGCCCCGAAATGGTGGCCAATCTTTTCGTCGCCGGCGTGGTGCTCTGGCTCGCGGGCATGGCATGGGGACTCAGTTTCCCGATCAATAAGAAAATCTGGACCAGCTCCTATGTGCTGTACACGGTTGGACTCGCCACCATCCTGCTGGCCACACTGATTCAGATTATCGAGTTTCGCGGCTGGAAAGGTGCTCCCACAAGGTTTTTTGAGGCTTTCGGCAAGAATCCCCTTTTCATTTATGTGCTAAGCGGGGTGCTGCCCAAAACCCTCTGGCTGATCCGCATACCAAATGGACTCAATGATAAGGGCGAGCAGATATATACGAATCCACTGGGATGGTTTTATCAATATGTGTGCAAACCCATCATGGCCAAGCCCGAGGCAGGCTCCCTTTTATATTCCCTGACCCTGGTATTTTTCCTCTGGGTCATCGCCTGGTATATGGATAAACGCCGCTGGTATGTAAGAGTGTGATCCCTTACTTTACCAACGAAGTGTCGCCCGGCAAGAGGGGCAGCCTGTAATTGCCGGTATCTATCTGGACCCTGGCCAGTGCTTTTTGCAGCGCATCCCAATCTGCCGTGGAAATATTGGCCTGATAAAGGAAAAGCTGTTTCAGTTCGGGCAGTTTCTCCAGTTGTACCAGCGATGCTGCCGTCACCGGCGATCCCACCAGGTTCAGCCATTGCAGGTTTTTCAGGCTCAGGAGTTCGGAAAGCGTTTTATCGGAGAGATTGGTGCGGCTGAGCTGTAATCGCGTTAGCGCCGTAAGCTGACCAAGCAGGGGAAAGCCCGTTTCGCTGATCTGCATCTCATCGATCTTTAACCAGATCAGCTGCTCACGGATTCCCTGTAACAAATGAAGCGTACTGTCCTCCAGCCGATCGCCCGCAGTTACAAAATTTACGGAGAGATAGTTGCTCTCGCGGCTAACCGGCAACACCACCACGCCGGCCGCTTTCAGGCGCTGCACCGTAGCCGGATCAGCCGGTTTAACTTCCTTATTGGGGATGAAAGCCGTAAGGGGAAATACCGGCGCTGTGCCTCCATTATTCCCCGGCGCAGCATCACCCGCCAAACCCTGACTGGCCGACTCTACCAAACTCAGCATCTGCTTATCTGCCGATGTTTGCGGCAGGGCATTCACCGGCTGCCTGAAATCGGCCCCCGACCGCACCCACCACTGCAGGAACTGGATTTCATGGGGCAATAACTGTGCTTCTCCGACGGGAGGCATATGTTTCTTTGCATTGGCCGGTAATAAAATCCGCCTGATCAGTTCGCTTCCATCGGGATCGCCCACCTTTATTGCGGGACCATCTTCACCACCTTTCAGGATATGAACGGGATCGTCTAACCGAAGTTTTCCCTTCTGTTTGGTGGCACCATGACAACTCACGCAGCGCGCTTCAAAAATCGGTTGTACAAGATCGTTATATGCATGGGCTGCCTGGATATCTGCAATCGGAGGTAGGGCCGGTCCCGCATCAGCTTCCCCAAAGAGATAATTCTCCCCGTGGGTAAGGGTTCCGCCGAGATGCCCGGTTACCGTGATGCCGGCCAGTATCAGCACACCAAATCCATTGATATATAGCGGCAGTTTCCGCTGAACTGCCCAGAACATGCCCAGCGACAGGAGCGTTGTGAGAATCCCCATCCACTGGTGCCATCCAAGAGTTGACTCCGGATATTCCGCCGTACCCGACAGTGCCAACCCGGTTACACAGGCAAACAGCGCACTGATCATACCCAATACAAGTATAACAGGAACGGATAGCCGTAAATAGGCCATCGAAGCCATTTTACCCATCCATTGAAACAGAACAGCCAGTAACAAAAAACCTATCGGCAAGTGAACCAGTACGGGGTGGAATCTTCCAAAAAAATCGAGCATGGGGTTAAAAGGTTTATCTCGGGTTCGGATCAGGCCAGAATTTCATGAATCACGCGGCCGCTAATATCGGTTAAACGGAATGGCCTTCCCTGGAATGGATAGGTAAATTTTTCGTGATCAAATCCCAACTGATGCAAAATGGTCGCCTGTATATCAAAAGGCTCCACTTTACCGCTGATCGGATGATACCCGATTTCATCGGTCTCGCCATAGGAGAATCCCTTCTTCACACCGCCACCCGCCATCCAGATCGTAAAGGCATCGGTATGGTGGTCGCGTCCCTTATAGGGGTTCTGCACACCATTACGGTTCTCCATCATGGGGGTGCGGCCGAATTCACCGCCCCAGATCACCAGGGTTTCGTCCAGCAAACCCCGTTGCTTGAGATCGAGCAAAAGGGCCGTCATCGCCTTGTCCACACTGCGGTATTTGTTGATGATTCCAAGGTTCAGCGAGTTGCCGGCATGATCTCCATGGGCATCCCATCCCCAATCGAAGAGCTGCACATAACGCACGCCTTTCTCCACCAGCTTGCGGGCCAGCAGGGCATTATTGGCGAAACAGGATTTACCGGGCTGTGTTCCGTACATCTCGTGGATATAGGCCGGCTCGTCGTTGATATTCATTACATCCGGCGCCGTGATCTGCATCCGGTAAGCCATTTCATACTGCGAAATCCGGCTCAGCGTCTCGGGGTCCTGGTATTCCTCATAAGCTGCGGCATTGGCCTGATTGATGGCCTCGATGCTGGCCTTCCGCAAATCGCGACTCATGCCATGCGGATCCTTGATAAATAAAACGGGATCACCTTCACTACGGCATTGCACCCCCTGGTAAACCGAAGGCAGGAAACCACTTCCCCACACACTTTTCCCTGCATCAGGGAAACTTCCTCCGCTGGTGAGCACCACAAAGCCTGGCAGGTTCTGGTTTTCAGTGCCAAGCCCGTAGGTAACCCAGGATCCCATGGAAGGTCTTCCCAGGCGGGCAGAACCGGTATGCATCAGCAACTGAGCCGGCGCATGGTTGAATTGATCGGTGGTCACGGCTTTCAGGAAACAGACTTCATCGGCCATATTGGCGAAATGCGGCAGGTGATCGCTGATCCAGGCACCCGATTGTCCCCGTTGCTGGAAGCTTGCCTGGGGACCCAGCATCTTGGGCACCCCGGTTATAAAGGCGAACTGTTTACCGGCCAGCAGCGAAGGAGGACAATCCTGTCCGTCCATCTTCATCAGTTCCGGTTTATAGTCGAACAATTCCAGTTGCGAAGGCGCCCCCGCCATATGCAGATAAATCACGCTTTTTGCACGGGCAGCAAAAGGTGGTGCCTTGGGCAACAGGGGATGCGCCGGATCAAAATTCTGAAGCGGATCAAAGCTGTTATTGGCTGCATGCCGCGCCAGTTTGTCAATGGCAGACTGGCCACAACCTCCCAGCAGGGTACCCATGGCCAGTGCACCCAGTCCCATTGCACTTTCTTTCAGAAAATGCCTCCGGGTTTTCAGTTGCAGATAAGCGTTTCTTGCTTCCTCTGCCAGTCGGCCTGCGTTCAGTTCATCTCTTGTCATAGTTCCTAGTTTTTAACCAGCACTTCATCCAGGTTTAATAATGCGTTGGCTACAATCATCATGGCTGCCTCGTGTGCAAGCCCCTGATTGGATGCTGGACTCTTCATCTTTTTATGTTCAGAGTCTTTCCTGCGGCCCAGCAACTCCAGTGCTGATTCCGGAGCCGCCTGAAATTCCTTATAGGCTCTCGCATACAGTTCGGTCATCGCCTTAAGCTTTTCATTGGTGATGTCGCGGAAAACCATCTGCCGGTAACCCCATTTGATAAGATGATCCACCGGACCGGATTCCCCTCCACCGGCAGTCAATACAATGGCATCCGGGCCACCGGATTTGGAAGCATCCAGACCACCCGATTGAGAAGCATCCACACCACCGTATTTTATCATCCGCTCGGCGAAATGCCGTGCCAGATCAACATAAACCGAATCGTTCAGTGTAACCAGTGCCTGAAGCGGGGTATTGGTGCGAATACGCCGCGCATTGCAAACCACCCGCTGCGCCCCATCGAAATTCATCATGCTCGGATAGGGAGATGATCGTTTCCAGTAGGTGTACACCGCGCGACGATATTGATCCTCGCCCTCGCTCATCTGCCAGCGCGAACCATTGTAGGGCGATAACCAGATTCCATCCGGCTGCCAGGGCATTACACCGGGACCATACATTTTCGTACTAAGGGCCCCGCTGATCTGCAGGTGCTGATCGCGGATTTGTTCCGCACTCAAACGCAGTCGGGGTCCGCGTGCATAATATTTATTGGCCGCATCTTTTTCGAGATGCCCGGGTAAAGCGCGACTTTCCTGCTGGTAAGTATCACTCATCACGATTTCCTTCAGCATTTTTTTAACGCTCCATTTATATTCATGCATAAATTTCCAGGAAAGCGCGTCGAGTAATTCACGATGCGTGGGCAAAGCACCCTGGGTTCCCATATCCTCCAGCGTTTCCACCAGTCCGTTACCAAACAACTGCTCCCAGAGGCGGTTGACCATGGTACGTGAAACCAGCGGATGCCGGGGATCTGTCATCCATTTGGCCAGCTCGAGACGATTGGATGGCATCTCCTCTTGTTTCATCCCCATATTTTTTACAAGAGCTGCGGGAATTGCGGGTTGCACTTCCGCTCCGGGCGTGAGGCGGTTGCCGCGATCAAACACATAAGTTTTTCGGTGCAGGTTGGCCGGATTCTCAAACATTATGGGAACTCCGGGCACGCTGGTGGTCAGCAAGCTCCAGTATTTGTCATAGGCGGTTTTGTAACCGGGACGTCCCTCCCCTGGAAATGCTGGTACGAAAGACAACCAGTTGAATACAATGGAAAACTTATCGGTCTGGGATGGCAAGGTCGGTGTTTCGAATTGAATGTAGATATCGTGCACCCCCTGTTGTTTGGGGAATTTGATCGCTTCATACCTCCATTCATCTTTAGCAGCCAGGGGCGCCCTCACTATAATCGGACCATTCGCACTATCCAGTCGCAAAGTGATCCTGCCGCCGGGGGTATTGCAGAAAAAATTCCAGATCATCTGGGAAGCGCCATTCAAATCAATGTTGCGGAACCGCGCCGATGAATTGTTTTTAAAGATCAGCGCATAGTTCATATTACCAATTACCGCATTCACCAGATCATCGGCCGTGGTAGAATTGACGGCCGGCTGGTAAAACTTCACAAGACTCCGCACCCAGTTCCCGTCTTCGGCACCCGCTGCTGCCCCTGGCCCCTTGGCCGTCTCGTTCCTTTTCTTCCCTTCCTCGATCCACGACATCACATATTTCAGTTCCTTTTCCATTTCAGGGGTCAGCTGCCGCAATAAAGGATATTCGTTGGGAACATCTTCATCGCGCGTATTGTTGAAATAGGCCAGAAACTTGTAGTATTCATCATGCTTGAAGGGATCATAGGGGTGGCTGTGACATTGCACGCAGGAGAAGGTCGTACTCATGATTCCCTCCCAGCTCGTATTAACCCGATCCATCACCGCAGCAATCCGGAACTCCTCGTTATCGGTACCGCCTTCATCATTGGTCATTGAATTGCGATGGAATGTGGTAGCCAAATACTGATCATCGGTGGCTCCGGGCAGCAGATCTCCGGCCATCTGCTCTACAATAAACTGATCATAGGGCAGATCCTTGTTAAATGCCCGGATCACCCAGTCGCGATATGGCCATGCGTTCCGATGCCCGTCCGACTCATAGCCCTTTGTATCGGCATAACGCGCCAGGTCCAGCCACATCGATGCCCATCGCTCACCAAAGCGGGGCGATGCCAGCAGGCTGTCCACCAATTCTTCATAGGCTTTTTTATCGCCCCCCGATTGCAGGAACTTCTCAATTTGGTCCTGCTCAGGATAAAGACCGATCAGATCCAGACTCACCCTCCGCAGCAGGGTGGCAGCATCCGCACGGGCCGATCCCCTCAGGCCCTGTTCATCGAGTTTCTCTTTGATATACTCGTCAATGGTTTTCTGTTGGTCCGGCTTCTTGACCGGCAGATAAGCCCAGTGGTCGCCCCATTTCGCACCCTGTTTGATCCACCGGCGCAGGATGGCGATTTCTTCTTTGGACAGCGGTTCATGATCATAGGGCATCCGATACTCCGGATCATCGGATGTCAATCGGCGGATCATTTCACTCGCATCGGGATCACCCTTTACAATCGCCGGCTTACCCGATTCCGTATTGCTGAAGGCTTCCTCTTCAAACAATACACTGAAACCGCCTTTGGCAGTAACGCCACCATGACAGGAAATACAATTTTTATTGAGGATGGGCTTGACTTCGGTACTGAAATCCACCAGCGGACCCCGGTCTTTCGATGCTACATTGATAAGCCATACCATACCAGCTATCACCACCGATGCCGAACCAATAAACAGCCATTTTTTATTACTACCAATCGAACGAAGCATGACAAGCGTAAAATAGTATCCTCTAAAGTTAACGCTTATTTTTCAGGAGATACAGCTTCAGCCTGTCGCAATTCAGACTAACACTCAGTAGTATATTTTGTGAATCGAGCCGGACTTATTGTGGAAATACATAATAGCCTGTCAGGGAAACAACGACTCAGCAATCGCAACGCTTTCCGGCTTGCCCACATCCACGAACCGATCTCCACTGTGATCAAATCCCATGATCCGGTGTTCGGCCGCCAGATCGAGATAAACATCCACCAGCGAAAACTTTCCGCGCTGTCGTATCATTGAAAATATCCGGGGCGAAAACACGACCACCGTACTATATGCTCTGGCCACCAGCAGATTCAGAGCATTCTCGCTGGTAAAGGAAGAGCCTTCCGGGAAACGAAACTGCCTGCTCTGCAAATTCACCCAGCCCTGCAAACGACCGGATGCGTCGAACAGAAAATTGCGGGTGCTTTTCCGATCGGTAATGCCAAAACTGATCAGCGCTTGTTCCTTACCGTGAAATTCAATGAGTGCATTCAGATCGAGATCCGTAAGCACATCCGCATTAATAGTTATAAAGGGATCATCACCAAGGAGTTCAGCCGCCTTCAACAATCCGCCACCCGTCTCCAACACTTGGTCGCGCTCATCGCTGATCAGCACCTTGCTGCCCCAGCCACCGGCCGCGTGTACCGCTTCAATAATCTGATCGGCAAAATGATGCACATTTACCACCACCTCCCGGATTCCGTATTGTTGCAGGTATTCAATATTTCGTTGCAGAAGGGATTTCCCATTCACCCGGGCCAGGGCCTTGGGATGATGGTCTGTCCAGGGTTTAAACCGTGTACCCAATCCGGCTGCAAAAATCATTGCTTTCATCCAATCAGGTTTTGTTCTTGCGGTCTCATTATCCGTTAACCCAGTTTTTTGCTTCCTGTTCGATATGTTTCAACTCCACTTTCACACGGAATTTATTACGGAGATGACGCGCCAGTGCATCAGCAGCATACACAGAACGATGCTGTCCGCCTGTACAACCGAAACTTACATGCAAACTCGCAAATCCCCTTTTAATATAATCTGCCACGCTGATGTCCACCAGGTCAAAAACACTGTTCAGAAAATCGGGCATTGCCGTGCGTTGCTCCAGATAATCTTTTACCGGCTTATCCCTGCCTGTCAGTTTCTTGTACTCCTCAATTCTCCCCGGATTCAGGATTCCCCGACAATCGAACACAAATCCACCGCCATTTCCGGATTCATCTTTCGGGATTCCCTTTTTATAGGAGAAACTATGAATTGAAACCACCAGCGGTGTGTTCTCATCGGCACGCAACGGCTCAAAACGCTGCAGCACTTCCTGACTGGTACAGAAATTCAAACACTTGTCGAATTCAGGTACCGCAATGCCCATTTTCCGGTTGCCGGTAAATGCCTGCAGGTTCTTCAGTGCCTGCGGGATACTGGTCAGAAACTGTGCCTTGCGTTGGAAAAATCCACGGAACCCGTAAGCCCCCAATACCTGCAGCAGCCTAATCAGCACATACCCGTTATACTGGGCCGTAAACAGAAATGGATCCAGCGGTTGTGGCAAATATTTGTTCGCTTCGGTAATATAGTAGGCCAGCAGATTGTCTTTCCAATCTTCCGGCAAATTGGCGCGGGCCTGCCATAACATGGAAGCCACATCGTATTGTAACGCACCCCGCATCCCACCCTGATAGTCGATAAAATGAACCTGGCCATCCTGTACCATGATATTCCGGCTCTGGAAATCACGGAACATAAAATGCTTGTTCTCGGTATGGGTCAGATAGGTGCTCAATGCATCAAAATCGTCCAGCAGCGCCTGTTTGTCGTAAGGAAATTTCAGGGTGTCGAGAAAATAATACTTGAAGTACAGGAGATCACTCAAAATCGCCTGCTTCCCGAATTCATGAGCAGTAAGACATTTGCTGTAATCCACCCATTCACCTCCTTTGATCTGCAAATGCGCCAGCTTAGCCAGACTCTGCTTAAACAAATCGTATACCTCATCACAGAATCCTTTATCCTCCAACTCATTCAGCAGCGATCGGTCGCCAAAATCCTTCTGGATATAAATATCCTTTTCTCTATTCACAGCCACTACCACGGCAACAGGTGCGCCCACCGACTGCAAGGATTCGGAAAAGGACAAGAAGGTTTCATTTTCCTGAATATTCGGATTATAGGTGACAATCGCGGTAGGCATTACAGCCCCTTCGGCGCCATATATACGGAAATACATCCGGTCGCTTCCTGAAGGCGGAAGTTTGCTGATACTTGCCGGAGCTTGTCCGGAATACTGAATCCAAAGCTGACTGATTCTTTCTAATAATTGTTCCATATAAGAGCGCCAAATATACAGAGACCTGAATATCCCTCACAGTTTGACGCATCTTTAATTAGCCCTGGAAGGAAGCCTGAGAACCTGAATCAAAACAACTTCAATTGCTGTCCGGGTACACAGAACCGACTGGTATCCAATGACCAGCGTTCGGCATTCATACCATATAAGCGACTGAACTTTTTGAACTGCTGATTGATGATTTCAGCCTGCTGGCCCTCTCCCCGCATGCGTTTGCCAAAACGGCTGTCATTCACCTGGCCACCGTGACCATGTTCAATACTATGCCAGACCTTATTGGCCCGGTCGGGAAACTGCTCCATCAGCCACTGGTGAAAGATCAGCTTCACCGCTCCGTTTAAACGCACAAATGTATAGGCTGCAAAACGGGCTCCGGCCTCCGCGGCCTGCTCAAGGATAGAAGGAATCTCATGATCGTTCAGCCCGGGGATAACAGGTCCAATCATCACCCCGGTATGTACTCCTTTGTTACTCAGCTCCCGGATCACTCTCATCCGTTGGGCCGCCGTTGTGGTCCGCGGTTCCATTTTCCTGCGCAGATCCTCATTCAGACTATTAATCGACATTAACACGGAAGCCAGTTTCCTGGAAGCCATATCCGCCAATAAATCGGCATCCCGCAACACCCCGGCGTTCTTAGTAATGATCCCAAGAGGCTGATTGAACTCCTGACATACTTCAATCAGCTTCCTCGTTATACCGTATTTCCGTTCAGCAGGCTGATAACAGTCTGTATTACCACTAATCGACAGGGGCTGACATTCCCATCCGGACCTTGTCAGAAATTTCCGCAGGAGCTCCGGCGCGTTCCTCTTTACGATAATCTTACGTTCAAAATCCAAACCCGCACTATAGCCCCAGTATTCATGAGAATTGCGGGCATAACAATAAACACAGCCATGCTCACAACCCTGATAGGGGTTCATGCTGTAAAACATGTTTACATCCGGACTCTCCACCTTATTTACCAGAGATTTTGCCTCCTGCTCAATATAACTGGTCGCCAGATCCTCGTCCATCCATTCATCAATGGCAACCGGTTCCATACGGGCAGTTTCGAGTGCCTCAAACCGATTAGCCGGATTGATCTGAGCACCCCTTCCTCTGTTCCTTATCTGTTCACTCAAACCCTTTCCCCCCTTCTTTTTTTGAATTATCAATATTTCTATGCCACAAAAAGGCTTTGCTGGGTTACTCCCACCGGCAGATCGCGCAGCTCGAAACGTTGTACTATTTTCCAGTTAACATCTCCGGGTGAACGCTTGATCAGCAGACATGCATCGGCAATGAACTGAGCAGAAAATGAACGATGTGCGTATTCTTTCCAGGCAGCATCAAAAATGGCTGATGGCAGGCGGCTGGCCACAATCAGTTTCAGATCATTGAAAAAAAATGGTGCATGTTCCTTATCGAGCTTCAATACAGTTTGAATCGACTTCAAATCCTTATTAACGCGATGCAAGCCTTCCGAACTGGATGATCCTGCTCTTGAAGCAACCGGTATATATATGCTATGCGAGGGGACAGATGCAAAATTTTTCAACGTAATCTGAAAAGGACGCCATCCTGAAGCCAGTTGAAATATGGAGTGCCTGACCCGCTCTTCCAACAAAAGACGCTGGCGAAATTTCACCAATGGCAATACCACCTGCATGGGCATACCAAAAGGATGCGGATATTTCTCATGAAAAGCAATCCGGCATTTCCGGACCTTCTCCCTTAATGCTTCGGGCAATGCCCAAACCAGCTGGTATTCCTGTTCCTGATAACCGGGCATGGCGGCATAGTTGAACAAACCCTGCGCGGTATTTCCTGTTTTAATGTAATTCCCCTGCATAGTATTGTTTTTAATCGTTATCAGTTTCGCGTCTTCTCAATCCGGCAGGCAATAAGGAAAACCGGCATACCCGTTTCGCGGTACCCGCCCTTAAATCCTGCATCATCAGCTCAAGCTCGGAGGCTTCCATATCCATATGATGACAATAAGAAGAAAATGCCATCAACACCCTGCGCTCAATCAATGGATGAATATCCTGCAGCAAAACCAACCTGGGCTCCCGCAACAGTTGCATCCTTCCGCTTCCGTTTCCTTCGAACCATGCATCAAGCACCGATAATTTATCTGCAAGACGCCGGAATCCTTCCGTATCCTGCAGCCGCCAGTACAACCGGGCACCCGGATTACTTCCATAATTGTTGAAGGCGAAGGAGAAACTTTCTTCGGCCGACAGAATTCGGTTCAACCATCGGATCAGCATAGGCTCCATTTCTTCGCGGGCCTGGAAACGGGCAAGCACCAAATCCGGTGAAAGAAATCTGGACCCATATTGTTCTATCAGTCCCCTGAAAGGCTCCACCACCTGTTCCAGCGTCTGCTTCAGTTCAACTGGCAGCACCAGCTTCAATTCATAAGACTGCTGGCCCACAAGTTCCCGTTTACTGCTAACGGATTTATTTTCAGCAACTTCTATCATATGTTCCCCCTCCCTTGTCAGCATTGAAATTGTATAACCAATTTATTTAGCATAAAAATACTAATTATTTTAGCATTTGCAATAGCTTTGTATCAGATTTTTTTTCACCACAATACTACCGCCATGGAAATTGGAAAAGCTTTCTACCCCAGCTATACCGGCACCAGGGATTTTAATCAGCAAATGGTGCGCAATGCCAATGCCACCGGTTTCGGTGCCGCCGCCGACGACTACGCCACACGCGGATTGGATCTCAATGAATACCTCATCCAGAACAAAGCGGCTACATTTTTCCTGCGCATCCAGGGAGAAGCCATGATCAACGCGGGTATCCATCATGGTGATCTCGTGGTGGTGGATCGGTCCATCACGCCGCGGAGCGGGCATATTGTGATAGCCAATCTCAACGGAGAAATGCTGATCCGTCGGTTCGACAAGCAGTTCAACAAAATGCGACTCATACCCGAAACCGATCGCCTGGCTCCCATCGACATCGATCCTGGTTGCGAATCCTTTTCCATCTGGGGGGTGGTTACGCATACCATTCACAGGCACTAGAGTCCCGGGCCAACCAAGTTTCTCATCAACATCCGAATCATGTTTGCATTGGTCGATTGCAATTCCTTTTACTGTTCCTGCGAACGGCTTTTTCGACCGGATCTTGAAAACCGGCCTGTGGTTGTATTGAGCAACAACGATGGTTGCGTCATCGCGCGGAGTGATGAAGCCAAGGCAGCAGGCATTAAGATGGGCGTACCTTATTTCGAATGCCGGGATCTGATTGAAGCCGAAAGTGTGGCGGTATTTTCTTCCAACTATCAGCTCTATGGCGATCTCAGTATGCGGGTGATGGACACCCTGCGGGAATTCGTCGGCGATAAAAACCTGGAAGTCTATTCCGTGGATGAAGCATTTCTCCGACTCAATGAACTACCGCATGATCGTCTCGAAGAAATCGGCTTTGCGATAAAGGAAAGGGTGGAAACCTGGACGGGAATCAAGGTTTCCATTGGCATCGCCCCCACCAAGGTGTTGAGCAAAATGGCCAACCGCCTCGCAAAAAAAGACAAGAAAATGTCGAAAGGTGTATCAGTCCTGTCTACTGCTGCGCAAATTGAAACCGCCATGAAAGCCACGGAAGTGGGTGATTTATGGGGAATCGGTTATCGCCATGCGGAGAAACTCCGGCAGCTGGGAATCACCGACGCATGGAAGCTTAGCCGCCTGCCGGAAGCCTGGGTGCGAACCCATCTGGGTGGTGTGGTGGGTGTTCGCCTGCAACGCGAATTACGGGGCCATGCCTGCATCGAACTTCGTGATCCCCTTGAACAGAAAAAAATGATCGGCAGTTCGAGAATGTTCGGCCGGAGAGTGGAGGAACTGACCGATATCCACGAAGCGGTGGCTTCCTATCTGGCAAGGGCAGCCGAAAAACTCCGCCGTCAGCATAGCGCGGCCACTGAGGTCGAAGTCTATATCGTTGCGGCGGATTTGGACCCGCGCATCCATAGACCCCGCACTTTTCGGGCGGCCCTCCGGTTGCCAAGGGCCTGTTCCGGCACCAATGAGCTCCTCCGTTACGCATTGCCGCTGCTGGAAAAGGTCTACCAGGGAAAAAGAAAATACCTGAAAGCAGGTGTGCAGCTCGGTGGACTGGTACCCGATACCAGCCTGCAGGAAAACCTGTTTGATTGCAGCGAAAATCCCGCATCGGCAACGGCAATCAATAAACGATTAATGCATGCTCTCGATAATATCAATTTCAGCCAGGGTGCCAATACCATTCAGTTTGCCGCAAGCGGACTCGGACAAAGCTGGAAAATGAAACAGGAGAAAAAGAGTCCGCTTTATACCACTTCCTGGCAGGATCTGCGCATCGTCCATTAATTTATCCGATCGCTATTGTACCTTTCGGTATGCGAAAACTCTTTCTGGCCATACTGGAAATCATTCGGGTAATTCTGCAATTTCTGCTGAAGAAACCCGTGCTCTGGTTTGTGGACCGGTTCAGTTCCGCACCCCGGGAGGAAAACGTTCACGAGGCCCTGACAGAGTTATACCGAAGCATCATCACCGAACCGGGGAAAAAGGGACCACTGATTGCTTTTCGTCCCGATGAACATAAGGTAATAATCCTTAGCGACCTGCATAAGGGCACGCGCGATGGTGCCGATGATTTTGCCATTTGCGAAGACAATTATCTCGCCGCACTCGATCATTATTCAAAAAGAAATTTTTATTACCTCAATCTGGGCGACAGCGAAGAACTGTGGGAAAATATTCTTGCCAATGTGATCCGTTATAACAAGGAAGTTTTTGAAAAGGAAAAAGAATTTGTGCGAAGAAAGGCTTTTGTGAAACTCTTTGGCAACCATGATCTTTACTGGGGCAATGATCCGCTGGCTCCCAGTTTTCTTAAAGCAATTTATGATGCACCGATTCGCGCGCATGCGGGCGCCGTTTTACGGGCTGAGCTTCCCTATGGCCATATCGATTTTTTCTGCACCCATGGTCACCAGGGCGATGCACAAAGTGATGGGAATGCATTTTCAAAATGGTTTGTCAGTTATATCTGGGGACCGCTTCAGGCCCTGCTCGAAATCAATACAAATTCGCCGGCCACCAGCAGTTCAATGAAAACCCTGCACAACCGGTACATGTACGACTGGAGCGCCGCACAGCAAAACCTGGTGTTGATAACCGGACACACACATCAGCCCGTATTCAATTCTCTTACGCATCTGGAGCGATTATACCTTCAGCTGGAAGAAGCAAGAAAAAAAGGCGACGAAGAACAGATTGAAAAAATCAAGGCAGAAATTCCCCGGAGAAAACGGGAATACGATCATGTTAGCTTTCAATTCGAAAAAATGATCCCCAGTTATTTCAATGCAGGCTGCTGTTGTTTTGACGATGGTACTATTACGGGACTGGAAATTGCGGAGGGATATATCCGTCTCGTAAAATGGGCCAAACTGGATGGCAAACCCACTCGCATCGTGGCAGAAGAAACCCATTTGGTGGAACTATCAAAACGACTTACGGGAACCTATCCCGCGTAATGAAAGGAAAAAGCGCTGACCTGCTACCTCGCTAACTGGTACAGAATCTTAACCGCCTCGGGGGTCCATCCTGCCGTGGTATCCTGCAGCCAGTGACGTTTAAAAGCCTGACGGGCTGCGATGGAATCCGTAACAGAATATCCGATCACCCGCAATGCCATTATCTTGTCGAATTGCTCCGGCACTTCGATTCCGGTGGTGTCGGCATACCATTTCCCAAATCCGTTTTCGGCCAGTTGTTTCCAGGGAAAGCGCCAATTGGGATCAATCTTCCTCGACGGTGCGATATCGCCATGTCCAATAAAATTGACTGCGGGAATATTGTGCCTTTTTCTTAAGGTATCGAGCAGTATCAGCAGGCTATTGATCTGGCGATCGTCAAAATATTCGAATCCGTTATTATCGAGTTCAATTCCGATGCTGGAGGAGTTGAGATCGGTATCGTACCCCCAGCTTCCCACACCGGCATGATGAGCGCGCAGATAATCGTTCAGCATTTGATGAATGGTGCCGTCTTTGCAAATCACATAATGCGCACTGACCTGGGTTCTGGGGAGCGTGAAAGTCTTCAGGGTCTGATCACAACTATTCTGTGCAGTATGGTGAATGATCACAAAATTCGGCTTGCGCATGCTGAAATTGGTGGTACCCACCCAGTTGGGTGCCGTGGCCACAGAATTATCCGGCGGATACTGACGCAATTGTTTTGCGAATGCCTTTACTTTCTGCTTATGCACTTTGTTAGTGGCCCGATATGGATTGGGCATACAAGCCACCCAGTTCCATACTGCGACAATTATCAAAAGGAAAAATATATGCCTGCCTCGCATAGTTAATTTGCGTCACCGGATTTTTTTTCGATCCTGATTTTCGGTTTAGCCTCACCGTTAGAAGCGGCTTTTTCTGAAACCGGATGCTGACCGCCGGATGCTGATTTTTTGTGCCGGGCATCGCTGTTCCTGGATCCTTCATGTTTCGCGCGAGCCTGTTTTCCACCGCCGTGTTTTCCACTGCCCGATTTTCCACCGCCATGCCGGTTATTGCCCGATTTCCGTCCGCCGGGTTTTCCTGCACCACGACCACTGCGACGGGGAGCATATTCCGGTCCGGGACCGAGTTCCTCCGGAACCTCCAGCTTGGGAACATCCTGGCCGATCAGCTGTTCAATACGCCCGAATCGCGACATTTCCTGCTCGCTCACGAGGGTAAACGCTTTTCCGTCTTTTTCCGCACGAGCTGTTCTTCCAATACGGTGAACATAGTCTTCGCCATCGTGCGGCACGTCATAGTTCACCACCACATCGATGGTATCGATATCAATACCCCGACTCAATACATCGGTGGCCACCACCACGGGAATGCGGCCACTCTTGAAGCCCATCAGGATATCTTCGCGCTCGGCTTGTTCCAGATCCGAATGGATTTCCGCCACCGCGAACTTGGATCGTTTGAGTGTATGTGCCAGTTCCTTCACGGTTTGCTTGCGCGAACAGAAAATTATCAGGCTGCGGTGCGGGGTTTCGCGAATAATTTTCTGAATCAGCGGCTTTTTCTGTGGTTCATAAACCACATAGGCACGCTGCACTATTTTTTCAGGCGGACGCGAAATCGCGATATTCACTTCCACCGGGTTCTTCAGAATCTTTTTCGCCAGGGCCCTGATCTTCTCCGGCATTGTGGCCGAGAACAGCAGGCTCTGCCTTTTTTCGGGGAGATGGCGGATGATGCGCATGATATCATCATGGAAACCCATGTCCAGCATGCGGTCGGCCTCATCCAGCACCAGATACTGCACCTGGCTGAAATCCACATATCCCATGTTGAGGTGGGCGATCAGTTTTCCCGGCGTACAAATCACCAGGTCCACGCCATTCCGCAGGGCCTGTTTTTCCTGAACGAATGCACCGCCGTCGCCGCCGCCGTAAATGGCAATGGAACTGATCGGTGTGAAATAAGCCAGGCCCTCCACGTGCTGGGCGATCTGCACCGCCAGCTCGCGCGTGGGCACTATTATCACGCCACTGGTATGTCCCTCGTGACGATGTTCAATCAGTTTGCTAAGTATGGGAAGCAGGAAGGCCGCTGTTTTTCCGGTGCCGGTCTGGGCAGAAGCGATCAGGTCCTTTCCTTCAAGTATAGCTGGCATAACCTGTTCCTGCACAGGCGTTAGGGTAACATAACCGGACGCTTCAATCCCTTCCATAAGCCCCGGATCAAGTGACAAATCAATAAACTTCACTGGTAAATCTCATTTCGATGAACCGTAAAGATAGTGCAATTGGGGCGAGCATTCTACTAACTTTATCGGCTGAAAAGATTGCCTATGAGCCGTTTCCGCCTGTTTTTGGTCCTGTTTCTAACTCAAATCTGCCTTTGGGCCTCCCCGCTCCATGCACAGCGAAATGCCCTGGTTTTCCAAACTGATTTCGGGGTGAAGGATGGGGCCGTTGCGGCAATGAAGGGAGTGGCATTCGGCGTTTCGGATCAGATCCCGCTGTTTGATCTCACCCACGAAATCCCTCCTTATGATATCTGGCAGGCGGCTTACCGATTGCAGCAAACAATTGCGTATTGGCCTGCGGGGACCGTTTTTGTGTCGGTGGTGGATCCGGGCGTGGGTTCTGATCGCAAATCGGTGGTGGCTAAAACCAAATCGGGCCATTTTATCGTTAGCCCTGATAATGGCACGCTCACTCTAATTGCTCACAGCATCGGAATCGATTCGCTTCGCCAGATCGATGAGCGGCTGAATCGGCTGCCGGGCTCCTCCGAATCCTATACTTTTCATGGCCGCGATGTGTACGCCTATACCGGAGCGCGACTCGCGGCAGGTGTTATCGAGTTTTATCAGATCGGTCCGGTCCTGCCACCCAGGGTGGTGGAACTGCCTTATCAGCCCGCTGCACGCGAGGGCCAAACCATTCAAGGAAATATTCCTGTACTCGATATTCAGTATGGCAATATCTGGACGAATATTCCGCAATCGATGCTGAAAGATGCAGGAATAAGGTATGGAGACCGGATCCGGATTCGCGTGCTGAACCAGGGCAAAATCGTCTATTCAGGCGAGATGATCTATGGCACTTCTTTTTCATCCGTACCCAAAGGTAAACCGGTGGCCTATCTGAACAGCCTTCTGAACCTGGCATTTGGCATCAACATGGGGAATTTTTCTGAAAAGCATAAAGTAGCTGCC
>DATCJQ010000042.1:0-9664 GCA_036562745.1 Flavihumibacter sp. | reverse complement strand
CGCAGGTGGTGTAACCGTTTCCTATTTCGAATGGCTGAAAAACCTGAGCCATGTTCGGTACGGTCGTCTGGAAAAACGCTTTACCGAGAACCAGAACAAAAACATCCTGAACCAGATCGAAAACCTGACCGGCAAAAAAGTGCCCGATTCCCATAAACTAATGATCGAACACGGGCCGGATGAAGTGGATCTGGTATATTCTGGTCTGGAAGAAACCATGATCACCGCTACCCGCGAAATCATGGAAGTGTGGAAGAGCAATCCTTCCATTCCCGATATGCGTACCGCAGCATACGTGGTGGCCATCAACAAGGTGGCAACCAGCTACGCCGAACTGGGTATCTTCCCATAACAGCATTAAAAACTACGCTATAAAAAGGGCAATCCGGCACTCGGGTTGCCTTTTTCATTTTACTCGAAAAAGGGCAGTGCAGTTATCTGCTCCAGCCTGCCTTCGTTGCGGTGAAAGGCGAAACAGGAGGAGCCATTGGTAATCACCAGATAAGATACGGGAATGGCCATATTGTAGCTTAAGATTTGCCGGAGAACGGTTTCATTCAGCGGCACGTCCATCGCCTTACATTCCACCATCAGCCAGGGCTCATGATTTCGGTTATAAACGAGGATATCGAAACGTTTGTTCAGTTCCCCCAGACGCATGCTTTTTTCCAGCGCAATAAAAGAAGCCGGATATTTCTTAACCTCCGTGAGGTATTGCAGAAAATGCTGACGCACCCACTCCTCGGGAGTAAGCACCAACCATTTTTTCCGGAGCGAATCAAAGACCCAGCGCTGGCCTTTTTCCTCCTTCCATTTCAATGCAACCTCGGGGTAGTCGATAGCGATCATATCCCAAAGCTATGATTCGAAAATCGTATATTGCTTAAATTGAATCTTGCGAAGGGAAAAATTTAGAAGCCATGAAAACAAAAGAGGAAATCGTAGAGAACTGGCTGCCCCGCTACACCGGGCAACCCCTGGAAAAATTTGGCAAATACATATTGCTGACCAATTTCAGCAACTATGTAGATATGTTCGCAAAATGGCACGGCGTGGAGGTGATCGGATTCGGAAAGCCCATGCAATGCGCCACCTCCGATGATATCACCATTATCAATTTCGGAATGGGTAGTCCCACTGCCGCCACCATCATGGATCTTCTCACGGCCATCGAGCCCAAGGCAGTACTTTTCCTGGGTAAATGCGGCGGACTGAAGAAACGCAATAAAGTGGGGGATCTCATCCTTCCGATTGCAGCGATCCGCGGCGAGGGTACCTCCAACGATTATTTCCCGCCGGAGGTTCCTGCCCTGCCCGCCTTCGCCCTTCAAAAAGCGGTATCCACCACCATCCGCGATCATGGGGTCGATTACTGGACAGGAACAGTGTATACCACCAACCGCCGGGTTTGGGAACACGACGAAAGCTTCAAGGAATACCTGCAGCAGGTGCGGGCCTATGCCATCGATATGGAAACCGCCACCATCTTTTCCG
Source organism: Flavihumibacter sp. (assembly GCA_036562745.1). GTDB lineage: Bacteria > Bacteroidota > Bacteroidia > Chitinophagales > Chitinophagaceae > Flavihumibacter. Next base: position 8,170 of record DATCJQ010000042.1, on the reverse strand, counting down.
TGGGATTCTATAACAAGATTCCAACCGGCGCATTGTTGCTGGTAAGCGATTCGCCCATGATTCCCGAGGGAGTAAAAACCGAGGAAAGCGATAAGCTCGTAACCAGTGAATACGTTGAACGACATATCCGCATCGGTATTGATTCGCTGAAACAACTGATCAACGACGGACTAACGGTAAGGCATCTGCGATTTTAATGCATTAAAACACCTGTTATGAAAAGGGTAATCAGCCTGACCGGCATCCCCGCAGTTATTGGCATCCTCGGATGCATCATTGTTTTGAATCTTGCCGCATGCAAATCAGGGTCCAAAGCTGCCGCTTCATCCGATCTGATTGGCAAACTGGTAATCAGCGAGCTCTGTAATCATTTTGTAGTATCGATTGAATCGGGCGATGTGGATCCATCCCTGATCACCGATAGCTTTCGCGATGAAAAGCGGGCCACCACCTATTCGCGCGTCTTTACCGTGGGCAACAGCTGCCAGTTTCAGGAAGCGGGACTGAAAGAAGGCGATCGTTTTAGCTTCAGCATTTCCCCCAAACCGATTGAGGATACCTGTATGGTTTGCATGGCCTATTATCCCACGCCGGAAACCAGGCTATCGGTAACCAATATCCGAAAACTCGATTAAGCAGATGAATGTTCACCCCTTACTTGCTGTACGGAATCTGCAGGTTGCCTTCGAGCAGCAGAAGGAACTTCGTACAGCCCTGCATGGTATTTCCTTCGAGATCAACCGGGGAGAAATCGTGGCTATCGTGGGGGAATCTGGTTCCGGTAAATCGGTGAGCTCCCTTTCGGTATTGCAGTTATTACCTCCCAAAACGACCCGTTATCTGAGCGGGGAAATTCAGTTCAGTGCAGATGGACAGAACAGCCTGAACCTGCTGGGACTGTCAGAAGAAAAACTACGTTCGATCCGCGGGAAGGACATCAGCATGATATTCCAGGAACCGATGTCGGCATTGAACCCCGTGTTCACCTGCGGCAACCAGGTGATGGAAGCCATTCTGGAGCACAGCAATTGTACCCGTCGGGAAGCCAGGGAGAAAACGATCCAACTATTTCAGCAGGTACAGCTACCTGATCCGGAGCTGGTATTGAAAAAATATCCGCATCAGTTGAGCGGCGGCCAGAAACAGCGGGTGATGATCGCGATGGCCATTGCCTGTGAGCCGGCCCTGCTCATTGCCGACGAACCCACTACGGCATTGGATGTAACGGTGCAGAAAAATATTCTGGAGCTGCTCTCCCGCCTGCAGGCCGAAACCAAAATGGGCATCCTGTTTATTACGCACGACCTGGGACTGGTACGCGATTTCGCACATCGCGTGGTGGTGCTTTACAAGGGACAGATCGTTGAACAGGGCAGTTGCGGGGAGATTTTCGCCCGTCCCCGGCATCCTTATACCAGGGCTCTGCTGGCCTGCCGGCCGATTTTGTATTCCAAAGGACAGTCGCTTCCGGTGGTGGACGATTTTCTGCGGGATCCCGGGTTCCGCGCGCCGGAATTCACCCCGCCTGCGCCGGCAAGCCTCTTGCATAAAGCGGGAAATTCGGAATCAGGGGTTGGCAATAGCGAAGGGGCGACCAATAACACTTCCCCGCTGATCCAGGTACGTTCGCTCAGGGTCTGGTATCCGCGCACCCGCACCCTCCTGGGCAAAGTGACCAGTTATACCAAAGCGGTGGATGATATCAGCTTCGACATTCTTCCCGGCGAAACCCTGGGTATAGTGGGTGAATCGGGATGCGGAAAAACCACCATGGGCCGGGCCCTGTTGCAGCTGGTGCCGGTAACCAGCGGAGCCATCCTGTTCAAGGGGCAGGATATCAGCATGGCCCGGAAACCCGAGCTGCGCCGATTGCGGAAAGATATGCAGCTGGTTTTCCAGGATCCCTACGGATCGCTGAACCCGCGGATTTCCATCGGCGAAGCCATCCGCGAAACCTTGCAGGTGCACGCGCCGGAGCTCCGGGCCGCCCAACAAAAGGAGAAGGTAATAGAACTGCTCGAAAGGGTGCAGCTCCTCCCCGATCATTATCATCGCTACCCGCATGCGTTCAGCGGGGGGCAGCGACAGCGGATCGGCATCGCCCGTGCCCTGGCCCTGGAACCCAGTTTTATCGTTTTTGATGAAAGTGTGAGTGCCCTGGATGTGAGCGTACAGGCCCAGGTGCTGAACCTGATCAACGATCTTAAGGCCCGGTTCGGATTCACGGCCCTGTTTATCACCCACGATCTGGGGGTGGTGCGCTATATCAGCGACCGGATCATCGTCATGAACCGGGGCAGGATCGCGGAAATGGGTTCCACCGAACAGGTCTTCAGCCAGCCCCAATCGCCCGTAACCCGCCACCTGCTGGAGGCCATCCCCGGAAGCCGAAATTGGTTGGCTGAATAAATTTTCTTACTTTTGCACCCATTTATACATCATGCCGTAACATGATAACAGATCCGGAGCCGTAAGTCCGGGTTCTAAAAGACACCCTTCTGTCCGGTTTTATGATTTGTGTCGTGTGGCTGATGGTTTTAATAAACCATTATATACATGAAGCTATCACAGTTTAAGTTCGATCTTCCCCTAAATCTTATTGCCCAGAACCCTGCGAAAAAAAGAGAAGACAGCCGCCTCATGGTTGTTCATCGGAAAACTGGCAACATTGAGAACAAAACCTTCCGTGATATCCTGGACTATTTTGATGACAAGGATGTTTTCATCGTAAACAACACCAAGGTGTTCCCGGCGCGTATGTATGGCCGTAAGGAAAAAACCGGTGCCAAGATTGAAGTTTTCCTGCTGCGCGAACTTAACAAGCCCAATCGCCTTTGGGATGTGATTGTTGATCCCGCTCGTAAAATCCGCGTGGGCAACAAACTCTATTTCGGAGAAAACGACGAACTGGTTGCGGAAGTAATCGACAACACAACCAGCCGCGGACGTACCATTCGTTTCCTCTGGGAAGGAACCGATGAAGAGTTCCGCCAGATGCTCGAATTCCTGGGTGAAACACCCCTGCCCAAATATATCAAGCGCAAACCCGATGAGGAAGATAAGGAACGCTATCAGACCGTATATGCGAAGCATGAAGGTGCGGTGGCTGCTCCCACAGCCGGACTGCATTTCAGCCGCGAGCTGATCAAGCGTCTTGAGATCAAGGGTATCCGTTTTGCCGAAGTAACCCTGCACACCGGTTTGGGAACATTCCGTCCCATTGAAGTGGAAGATCTCTCCAAACACAAGATGGATGCAGAATACTACCGCATCGACGAGGCTGCCTGCCAGATCGTGAACAAGGCCAAGACCACCAATCACCGCATCTGCTCTATTGGCACCACCACCATGCGCGCAATTGAATCTTCCTTCACTGCAGAAAAACTGCTCAAGCCCTCTGAAGGCTGGACCAACCATTTTATCCATCCGCCTTATGAGTTCTCCATTGCCGATTCACTGGTTACCAATTTCCACCTGCCGAAAACCAGTCTGTTGATCATGACCTGCGCTTTTGCAGGATATGACCTCGCCATGGAAGCTTATAAAAAAGCGATCAAGGATAAATACCGTTTCTTCAGCTACGGTGATGCCATGCTGATCCTCTAAGCGGGTAGCAGATCGAAAATTCGATTACAGTATTTATATTCATAGGATGAAAGCGAATAAATTAAAAGCGTTCATCCTATTTTTTTTGATGAGCACCCTATCGTTCCCACTCTCTGCCCAGGATGTATTTGATTTATATCCGGAAGATTCGATTCCCAATTCCAAACCCCATTCCATGCAGGAAGAGGTTAATAACCCGGGGAGCGGAAGGGCATTTGTGTTGAAAGTAAGCAAACCTACCCTCACGGTATTTCTTCCCGATGCCTCCAGAGCAAATGGTACGGCCGTGATCATTTGTCCGGGTGGCGGTTACCACGGACTCGCCATCGAGCACGAAGGGTATGAAGTGGCAAAAAAATTCAACGAGTGGGGCGTGACTGCCTTTGTGCTGAAGTACCGGATACCCTCAGACGAAACCATGCAGGACAAGACCATCGGTCCACTGCAGGATGCCCAACGTGCCATTCAACTGGTACGCGAGAAGGCCAAGCTCTGGCAGATCAATCCCAAACAAGTGGGGATCATGGGATTCAGTGCAGGCGGACACCTGGCCGGATCAGCCACCGTACATTTCGACCAGGCATTCATTGCGAATCCGCTCAAGACTTCCCTTCGACCCGATTTCTCCATTCTGGTTTATCCGGTAATCAGTTTCACTGATGAATATGCGCATAGGGGTAGCCGTGAGGCGCTGCTGGGCAGGGAACCCGATCCCGCAAAAGTGAAGTTCTTCACGCTGGAAAATCAGGTGAGCAGAAAAACCCCACCGGTATTCCTGGTGCACGCCAAAGACGATCGCACGGTACGGATCGATAACAGTCAGAAACTCGCCGAAGCACTTTCTAAAGCCAAAGTGAAACACGATTTGTACGTGTATGAAAAAGGCGGACATGGATTCGGTTTGAAAAATCCCACCAGCGATGTGGAATGGATGAAATATGTTTACCAGTGGATGTTCGACCAGGATCTGATTCTCAAAAAGAGGTAAGTGCCTGTCAGAAAAAGATTATTATTCCGATAAAATCAAATGCCGGCAAAACGGAGCAAATCCGCTGCCGGCATTTTTATTTGGTTTCTTAACCGGTAAATTAAAGTCCGAATAAACCGGAATTCAGCAACTGAAGGGTTTGCTGCTTGAAGGATGAGGGAATCAGCAGCGATACATTGTGCCGGCTGCCGCCGTAGCTCACCATGCGCACGGGCACGAGCTTCAGACTGTCGAACAGGCGACTCAGAATATCCTTGGTCTCGGCAATTTCATTGCCCACAATGGAAACGATGGTTTGATCATGATCCACTTCCACGGTTCCGAAGGGTTCCAGTTCCTTCACGATTTCCTTCAGGAAAACAGGACTGTCGATCGTTACCGACACCGCCACTTCCGAAGTGGTGATCATATCAATCGGGGTGCGATATTTCTCAAATACTTCAAACACCTTGCGAAGGAAACCATAGGCCAGCAACATGCGGCTGCTCTTGATTTTGATCGCAATGATGCCATCTTTTGCTGCGATCGCCTTAACACCAACCGAACCGGCTTCCTGTCGGATGGTGGTTCCCGGCGCATCGGGTTGCATGGTGTTCAGCAGTTTCACCGGAACCTTTTCCTGCTGCGCCGGCCAGATACAGGTCGGGTGCAGAATTTTGGCTCCGAAATAGGCCAGCTCCGCTGCTTCTTCGAAACTCAGCTGCTCAATGGGCATGGTCTTGTTTACCAAACGCGGATCGTTATTGTGCATGCCATCGATATCGGTCCAGATTTCACAAACCGTACTATGCGTTGCGGCTGCAATAAGCGAAGCCGTGTAATCACTTCCCCCGCGCTTGAGGTTGTCCACTTCACCGCGAACATTGCGGCAGATATAACCCTGCGTAATGAATAGTTGCTGGTTGGGATGCTGAGCCAGGATAGCCTGTAACTTCTGGCGGATCATTCCCAGTTGCGGTTCGTCGTTCGCATCAATGCTCATGAACTCCAGCGCCGGCAGGAAGCTATGATCAATCCCCTGCTCTTCGAGATAAATCGAAAAGAGTTTGGTGCTCATCAGTTCACCCTGTGCCAGGATATCCTTATTGAGCGCATCGTTGAATGAAATCTTGGTGATGATATTCAGAAATTCAAAATGCTCGCTGATCTGCTGCTGCGCTTTGGCGCGGGCAGCGTCCTGTTTAAGCAAATCCAGGATGAATTGTTGGTAATGTGCTTCCAGCTGGTCTACGATCTGCTTCGCTTCTTCCTTATCGCCGCGCGATAATGCTTCGCCTATCGAAACAAGGGTATTGGTGGTACCACTCAGGGCACTCAATACCACGATGGTCGGCTCATTGTCTCGTGTGATCAATTGAGCCACCTGGTGCATTCTTTCCGGCTTGCCTACAGAGGTGCCGCCGAACTTCATTACTTTCATCTACAACAGATTTGCGTGGGTCTTAGCCCACTTTTGATTTTAAAATTTTAAAATAAAACCACTCAATCAATGATCAAGCGGCAGCGAAATTAAGCCAATGCTAGTGGAATTGAAAATTTTTGCGATAATGATTGAAGATCATCTATTACCGGCTGAAGCAGTGGTATCCCCTCCTTTCTGCGTACGGATTCCAGCTCCCGTTCCGGATCGCCGGGCACGATCACGGATTTTTGCCCCGCTACTGTTTTAGCGCTGCGGAAGCGACGGATCCATTGGTCCATATCTTTTTTGAAATCGGCCGCAGGACGGAAAGCATCCACCCGCATGGCACCGAAGAAATGACCGATACCCCTGCCCGGTTGGCCTTGCGGCATAGGCACATAGGCCGGGAAGGGCGGTACCCAGGGCCCATAATTGGCGCCACTCAGCACCGCGGAGAATATATCCACAATGGCCCCCAGGGCATATCCTTTATGACTTCCGTGTTCGCGATCACCTCCCAGGGGAAGCAGGGCCCCACCTTTTTTCAGCGCATGCGCATCGGTAGTGGGATTACCCTCCGCATCCTGGATCCATCCGAGCGGCGCTTCGAGGTTCTTACGCTGCAAAATCTCCAATTTCCCGTTGGCAGCAGTGGTCGTTGCCATGTCGGCCACAAAAGCCGGTTCCTCGCCGGCGGGAATTGCCACACAAATGGGATTGGTACCCAACAATCGCTCGCTGGAAAAAGTGGGCGCCACCAGTGCACTGGCATTGGTCATACTGATGCCAATCATATCCTGCTGCAAGGCCATCATCGCATGCCAGCCGGCAATTCCATAATGATTGCTGTTCTGAACGCTCACCCAGCCGGTACCTACGGCCGCCGCTTTTTCCATAGCCACTTTCATGGCAAAGGGGGCCACTACCAGTCCCAGCCCGCTGTCGCCATCCACCACCGCGGTGGACGGAGTTTCATAAATCACTTTGATATCGGGATTCGCCTTCACGCGTCCGGCTTCCCAGAGACGTATATAACCACTCAGGCGCGCGATGCCATGAGAATCGATGCCGCGTAAATCAGCACTCAGCAATACCTCGGTAGCGGTCTCCGCATCTTTGGGAGAACAACCAATTGCTTCAAATAACTGCCTGGAAAATGCTACCAGGTTTTCGTACGGAACAAGTGTTTCTGCCATATTGCAAAGAAACAATAAAAAAGGTGCACCACGGGGGCGCACCTTTGACTAGTATGATGTAAGTGACGACAACCTAGAAGGGAAGATCATCTCCTCCGTTATCCATGCCGATGGGGGCTGAAGGCATCTGCGGAGCCTGGTAGCCACCGCCACCCTGTTGATATCCTCCGCCTTGCTGGTATCCACTACCCTGATTATAATTTTGTCCGCCACCCTGGCCATCCTGACGGCTGCCGAGCAATTGAACGTTCTGCACGCGCATGGACAAAGAAGCACCCGTGCTACCATCGTTCTTGGGATAGGTTCTTACTTCCGGAGTTCCCTCCACATAAACCTGTGTTCCTTTTTTCAGGTAAGGAGCCACCGCCGTGCGATCAGACCAGTATGCACAATCCACCCAAATGGTTCTCTCCTGCTGGTTTCCCTGCGCATCTCTGAAACGCTCTGTATGAGCAACAGTAAAGTTCATTACTGAACGACCGTTCACATTATTCACTGTACAATCTCTCCCTAAATTTCCTATCACCTGAAGCTTGATCATAACTTAGATATTTTAGCTACGTAAATTTAATCCGGCAATATACGGAGGAGGCCCTGCTCAAAAATCCGTTCTTTCACCCTGTTGATAACTTTTAACTTTCTTACTCCATGGCTTTAACCCTTACTCCTCCTCCTCTGCTCTGGCAGAACCAGCATCAATTAACCGGCCAAAAAACAGGGCATTCATAAAAAGTTTTGAACCGCCCATCCAGTAGGCCCGGAAATTCGGGTTATCGCTGATACAAATCACACGGCCTGCTCCCACTGATTGCACAATGGCTGCTGCCGTATTTTTCACGGCATCCAGGTTGTGCTGCGACATGTATCCGCTGGCCATTGGCTGTGAACCATATTGGATCGGCGCAGCAAAGCGGTTGGACGGCAGCTTCATTATCACATTATTCTGCTTGAAGAGATGAATCACAGGCTGCTCATAAC